>JAJYDH010000388.1 GCA_021777685.1 Planctomycetota bacterium
GTTGAAAATGAGCAGGGGCGGTGGCAAGAGCGAACCCCGGCGCTAGCAGCGGGGCTGACCGATCACGTCTGGATGTGGAAGGAATGGTTCACTCGGCCAGCCGTTCAGCCAGCGTAGGACACCACCAAACTTCGACGACGACGATTTCTCGCTGTGTTCTGATGACAACAGACCCGGGAGACCTCGTCCTCGATCCGACATGCGGCTCGGGGACGACCGCCTACGTCGCCGAGCAATGGGGCCGGCGCTGGATCACGATCGACACCAGCCGGGTTGCCCTGGCTCTCGCCCGTACTCGCCTGATGTCGGCAAGGTTCCCGGAATACCTGCTCGCCGACTCCCCCGAAGGGGTCAAGAAAGAGGCCGAGCTTTCCGGGCAAGAGCCGCCGAGCTATCCGACCGCCCGCGACGTCCGCAAGGGTTTCGTTTACAGGAAAGTCCCTCACGTCACGCTCAAGTCGATCGCCAACAACCCCGACATCCGCGAAGGGATGACCCGGGCCGAGATCGACGCCGCCATCGCCCGACAAGCCGAGACCGAGACCCTCTTCGATCAGCCCTACGAAGACAAGGGCCGGGTGAGAGTGAGCGGGCCGTTCACGGTCGAGAGCCTTTCGCCCGATCGGATCGTCGCGCCCGAAGACGAACGCCCGACCTCCGAGCAACTCGGCCAGAAGCAACCGGGCCGGGCCGACTTCGCGACGATGATCCTCGACAATTTGCGGAAAGCCGGGGTTCAGAACACGTTCAAGAACGAGCGGCTGAAATTCGAGCGACTGGAGCCCCACGCCGGAGCCTGGATTCACGCCACGGGCGACTACCTCGACGCCGATGGGAAGACCCGGCGGTTGGCCGTGACCGTCGGCCCCGAATACGGCACCGTCACCCCTCAGCAGGTCAAGGAAGCCGCCAAGGAAGCCGTGCAAGGGGTCGGCCATGACACCCTGATCGTTTGCGGCTTCGCCTTCGACCCGCACGTCTCCGAGGAAGCCAGGCGGTACGGCAAGCTCACCATCCTCCCGGCCCGGATGAACCCCGACCTCCTGATCGGCGACACCCTGAAGAACACCGGCGCCGGCAACCTCTTCATGATCTTCGGCGAGCCCGACATCAAGCTCGAACAAGCCCCCGCCGGTAAGCTCGTCGTCGAGATCCGGGGCCTCGACGTGTACGACCCCACGACCGGCCAGATCCGCTCATCCTCGACCGACGACATCGCCTGTTGGTTCATCGACACCGATTACAACGGAGAATGCTTCTTCGTCCGGCACGCCTACTTCCTCGGCGCCGACTAGCCCTTCGAGAAGCTCAAACGCGCCCTCCGAGCCGAGATCGACGAAGCCCTCTGGGGAGCCCTCTACGGCGCCAAGAGCCAGCCCTTCGACCCGCCCAAGTCGGGCAAGATCGCCGTGAAGGTCATCAACCATTACGGCGACGAAGTCCTGAAAGTCTACACCGTCTGACCGGAGCCCCCCGGATCATCCAGGCCGATACCATATTCACGCGCTTGACTTTGTCAGGTCTGTTTGTGATAATTCACACAATGAACGCTCGTCAATCGCCACCGACGATTACCGAAGTGCTCCGGCGGTCGATCGCCGAGAGCGGTCAACCTTACATCGCCCTGGAGCGGGAAACCGGCGTGGCTCGGGCCAGCATCATGCGATTCGTCCGGGGCTCGCAATCGCTCCGGCTCGACATGGCCGATCGGCTCGCCGATTACTTCGGGCTGGAACTCCGACGGAGGGTCTGAGGGCATGGGAAGCGTCTTCAAGAAAGCCGTGACTCGACCACTCCCGACCGGGGCCGAGTTCATCACCCGCCAGGGGGTGCGTCTCGCCCGTTGGAAGGATGCCAAGGGGAAGAGCAGGACGGCCCCCGTCACGATCGGACGGGACGGGTCCGAACGAATCCGGGAAGACTCGAAGACCTACTTCGCCCGACACCGCGACGGGAATGGGGTTGTCGTCGAGACCTCGACCGGATGCCGCGACGAGAGCGCCGCGAGGCAGGTTCTCGCCGACCTGGAGCGTCGGGCCGAGCGGATCAAGGCGGGACTCCTCACCCCCGCCGAAGACCGGATGGCGGATCATCTGACGACCCCCATCGGCGAGCACGTCGCCGGTTACATCGACTCGATGAAGTCGCGGGGTGTCGTCGCGATGCACCGGGACAACACCCGACGGTACCTGGAACGCCTGATGACCGATTGCGGCTTCGGCCGGCTCGCCGACCTGAAGCGTGAGAGCCTGGAGCGCTGGCTATCGACCGAGAGCGGGAAGAATCGGTCGGCCCGGTCCCGCAACGCCTACCGGACGGCCCTCGTCTCGTTCTGCAACTGGTGCGTCGCGGTCGGCCGGTTCTCGACGAACCCGTTCAAGGGGGTTCCGAAGGCGAACGAGGCCGCCAACCCCCGGCGTCGTCGTCGGGCGATGACCGAGGCCGAGTTGACCCGCCTTCTCGAAGTCGCCCGAAGACGCCCCTTGCTCGAAGCCCAGACGGTCCGGCGGGACAAGCGGAAGGGGGAAGCCTACGCCAACATCCGGCCCGAAGTCCGGCGACGGCTCGAAGCGGTCGGTCGGGAGCGGGCCTTGATTTACAAGTCGCTGGTGCTCACCGGGCTCCGGAAGAACGAGTTGACGACCCTGAGCATCGCTCAACTCAAGCTCGACGCCCCCATCCCTCACATCGAACTCGACGCCGCCGACGAGAAGAGCCGGGAGGGGAACGGCGTCGTCGTCCGGGCCGAGCTGGCGGAAGACCTCCGACGCTGGCTCGACGACAAGCTCGCCGGGCTCCAGGAAGACGCCAGGGGGAAGAAGGCGATCCCGACCGGCTTCCCGGCCGATACCCCAATCTTCGACGTTCCCGCCGGGCTCTTGCGGATCTTCGACCGCAACCTGGAGCACGCCGGGATTGCCAAGCGGGACGACCGGGGCCGGACCCTCGACGTTCACGCTCTCCGGACGACCTTCGGGACGCTCCTGAGTCGCGGCGGGGTTTCGCTCCGGACAGCCCAGGCCGCCATGAGGCATTCCGACCCTAGCCTTACCGCCAACGTGTACACCGATCCCCGGTTGCTCGACGTGAGCGGAGCCCTCGACACCCTGCCGACCCTTCCCCTCGATCCCCGCCCGAAGCCGACCCGAGAACGGGCGAAGGCGACGGGCACCGGAGACGCCTCGCCGATCTCCGTTGCACTGACTCACGGCAACGGGACGAAATCGGAGGGCATTCCTGACAAAACGAACGACCCCAGCCTTCATGGGGCTGGGGTCGATCGTCTCGCCGTAAGTGGCTTGTCTGACAAGAGAAAAGAACCCCTGACAATCCCTGTCTCGGCCTTTCCTCGAATCGGGGCGGCGGGATTTGAACCCACGACCTCTAGACCCCCAGTCTAGCGCGCTAGCCAAACTGCGCTACGCCCCGTCACCCAAGGTGTCTTCCCCCTGGTGGTTCGCCTATTGTAGAATGCGAGGCCGATCTGTCAATGCGGCCCGGCGGAGATTGTGCTCGTGCATTTCGCGGACTCCTTGATGACGGCGATCCGGCGGGCGGGGAACCCGGTCTGCGTGGGGATCGATCCCCGGCCCGAAGACCTTCCGGATGGGTTCCTGGACGGGTTCCCGGAGGACCGACCTGGGGTGGCCCGGGCGTTGGAGGAGTTCGGCCGGGCCGTCGTCGATGTGGTGGCGTCGAAGGTCCCGGCGGTCAAGTTCCAGGCGGCCTTCTACGAGGCTTATGGCCCAGAAGGCGTCGCGGCCCTGCACTCGACGGCCGCCCATGCCCGGGTGTCAGGCCTGATCGTCCTGATGGACGGCAAGCGGAACGACATCGGGTCGACAGCGGAGGCTTACGCCCGGGCCTATCTGGGGAAGGTCCCCGTGGGCGACCGGTTCGAGCCGTCCTGGGACGTCGACGCGATGACTGTCAATCCCTACCTCGGGGTCGACGGGGTTAGCCCGTTCATCAAGGTGGCCGCCCGCGAGGGTAAGGGGCTGTTCGTGCTGGTCCGGACCAGCAACGCCTCGGCCCGGGAGTTCCAGGATCTGGTGGCCGACGGCCGGCCGGTCTACCGGCACGTCGCCGAGCGGCTGGCGGGCTGGGCAGCCCCATACCGGGGCGAGTCGGGCTACAGCCCGGTCGGCGCGGTGGTCGGGGCGACGTACCCGGCCGAGCTGGCCGAGCTTCGCGAGGCCCTGCCGGGCGTGCCATTCCTCGTCCCGGGCTACGGGACCCAGGGGGGCAGTGCCTCCGACGTTGCCCCGGCGTTCGACGCCTACGGCCTTGGCGCCCTTATCAACAGCTCGCGGGGGATCACCTTCGCCTATCGCAAGCCTTCCGCCGTGGCCAGGTTCGGCGACGACTGGCGGGCTGCGGTCGCGCAGGCCGTCCGCGACATGGTCGACGACCTCGCGGCCCACTCGACCACGGCGAGATTACGGGCGCGATGATCGACCGGCGAGGTTCGTGAAGGCGTTCAACGCCGCGAAGGCGGCCTCACGGCGAGATTGCGGGCGGGATGATCGACCGGCGAGGGCCATCTCGCTCGACTTGGGCACGAGGCTTCGACTCAAAACTTCGGTCGTGGACAGTCCTACACAATCTTGGCACGTTTTCCGGGGATTCTTCACGGTTTCCGATCAAATTGCGAGGAGATCGGCCCACAATCCGGGCCGGGCGGGTGTGCACACCTCGTCGGAAGACCTTGAATCAAGCCTTCGCTCCGAGTGCGTCCACCGTGCTAAATAGCGGGGTTGTCGAACCATGAGATTTCTTGGAGACTTCTGTTCACCACGGAGGTATCCCATGAACAAGAAGTATATCGTCCGATTGTCGGATGAGGTGGTGGCGTCGGCTGATTGAACGGGTGGACCCAAATCACTGTAGCTCTTAAGGTTACGACGTACTGGGTTCGACCTGAGCATTCCTCGCCGTAAATCCTTGATCGCGTTCGGTTTCGGTCACGATATTCAATCAGCCGACCCCACTACCTCGGATGAGGAACGCGGTGTTTGTCAGGAAATCGTCAAGCGGCTCAAAGGGTCGCCGGAGAAGGTGAAACGGGCTCAGATCCTGCTCAAGGCGGATGCCAATGGGCCGGCCTGGCCGGATCTGAAGATCGCGGAGGCGTTCGATTGCCGGGTGCAGACCATCGAGAATCTTCGCAAGCGGTTGGTCACCGAGGGTTTCGAAGCTGCCGTGGAGCGTAAGCAGCGAGCCACGCCGCCGACGGCATGCAAGCTCGATGGCGAGGGCGAAATCAAGCTGATTGCGATGCGATTGGGCAAGCCGCCCGCGGGATATGGTCGGTGGTCGTTGCAGTTGCTCGCCAACGAGTTGGTGGCATTGGAAGTGGTGGATTCGATTTGTCCTGAGACCGTCCGCAAGACGCTAAAAAAAACGGGAAGACCAGGCGCAAAATCGAGTACTGGGTGATTCCGCCGGACCACGACGCCGAATTCGTGGCGTGCATGGAAGATGTGCTCGAAGTCTAGGAAAAAGCCTACGACCCGCAACAACCCGTGCTGTGCATGGATGAGCAACCCGTGCAGTTGTTGAAGGAGACCAAGGTGCCGATCGCCGCGACGAAGCGTCATGGCGAACGTGTCGATTACGAATACGAACGCAATGGCACCGCGAGCATCTTCATGTTTGCCGAGCCGCTGTCAGGCTTCCGGCAAGCGACCGCCCGCGAGCGTCGCACCAAGACCGACTGGGCCGTTGAAGTCGCTCATCTTTTGGACTCGCGTTACGCTGATTGCGCAAAGATCACGCTGGTGTGTGACAACCTGAATACGCACACCAAGGGGGCGTTTTATGAGGCCTTCCCGCCCGAGCTCGCGAGGGCGTATGTCAAACGAATCGACTTCCACTACACGCCCAAACATGGCAGTTTGTTGAGCATTGCAGAATGCGAGCTGAGTTGTCTGACCAGCCGTAGCCGTTCACGGGGTGGTGTCGTTGAGATCAAGCGGCTTTTCTGATTGGCTGGTCGCGTGGCAAGAGGGAGGGGATCGGTTGACCTCGATGATCGGCCTCGAAGCACGACGTCAGGTACTCCAGCACGTTGCGGCCTTGCTGCCGGCAGGTCGCCACCACGCTCAAGGTCCGCTCCACGAATCGACTCCCGTGCTTGCTGTCGGGCCCACCGCTGATCCGTCGCCAGATCGCCGCGACTCGCAACGCTCGCTCCGCCGCGTTGTTCGTCGGCTCGAT
>JAJYDH010000389.1 GCA_021777685.1 Planctomycetota bacterium
TCCCCCACCCCCCTGATGAGTGGATGCGAGGGGCATGCGACTGAAGACGGGAGGGGCCTTCCCTTTCTCGCCAGATCAACCATATTACTCATAACACCAAAACCACCAAAACAAATTATTTTTGTTGTCTTTCCGTTTTTTACCATATTGCCATCTCGTCAAACAAGTTTGCCATGCAAAGCAGATTTTTCACCCCGCCTTTTCGGCCCTTCTGGTCGATTTTGGGGCGAACTTGACCGAAAACGGGCCCGTTTTGCGGCCTTTTTCGGCCTTTTGGAGGTAAAATCACCCGGCTTTGCCCGGCCAAGTTCGCGGGGGGGATCGGTCACATACCCGGTTATTCCGGAGGGCGTTTTCCCGATAGTAAATCCCGAGGGCGGACCTCGACGGCCCGCTCGACGGGCGATACCCCGTTGGGTTCGAGTTTCACCGGGCGAGTCATGGCGTTGGCTTCGAGTTCCTCGACGATGATCCCATCGGGTTCAAGTTGGGGGCGTGCGATCGGCCGTCGAGGGGGCCCTCCGCCCGTCGTCGGTGGCGGGGTCGCCGGGGCGGAATGGGGGTTGGGTTTGTCTGGGAGCGTGCGCCGAGGAGGGTCATCGCGGTCGGGCGGGGCTCGGCGTGGAGTTTGGCCCGCGGTTGGGTTTGAGTTTTTGTCCTCGAAGGCGAGGCATCGGGCTCGCCCCGGCAGATCCGGCGGGGAGATGGGCAAGTTGGGCATGGCGATCGACACTTCCGGACCACCCCTGGGCGACAAACTCGACCCAACGCGAAGGGTCTGCCGGGCCGGGCGGCGATCGGGGCGATTGGGCTCATTCCGCCGGAAAGGCCGGCCGATGTTCGATAACGACTGGGGCGTCCGGCCGGCGGGAGGGGTTTCCCTGCCACCCTCCGGGCGCCGCCTCCGGGCCGGGATGGATTCCGGTCGGCCGTTGTTTCCAGGACGAGGAACCTCCGATGTCGCGGATGAACCTGTTGATGGCCGTCGCCGTGGCGGCCGGCGTGGTCGGTTGCGCACAGTGCGACACCTGCGACGACTTTCCGGCCCCCTGCGTCGGGGCCAACTGCGGCCAGGGGCTGATGCCGGGCGGCATCCCAGGTGCCCTCGACTCCCAGATGGGGGCCCCGGTGATGGGGGCCGCGAGCTACTCCACCCCGCCCGTCGACGACTCGGCCGGGCCGGGGCCCGTCGCGCCCCCGGCGGCGGCCTTGCCCATGACCCCGCCGGCCCCGCCCGTCGACCCCTCCAGCCCCCCCGTGCCGATGGAGTCGGCCCCCTCGCCGAGGTGAACGCCCGGGGAGGCCGGCTCGAACGGCTCGGCGCCGGCCCCCCCGTCATCTTGCCCGATCCGCCGAGATTTCCGAAATTTGTCCCGATCCCGGGCCCCGACGACCGATTGATTCAGGGGATGCATCGATCGATCGCCGGCTCGCCCGGACCCCCGGCCCGGCACCGCGACCGAACCCGAACACCAAACTCCAGGCCGGCCAGCAACTTGCGTTTGCGATTGACGAAGGCCGGCCGGGATCGGACAATGAGGCGGGTCGACTCCACTCCGAGGTCCCGCGACGGCACACCCGACCCGACAGCTTCGCCAATTGAGGGCGCCCCCACCTCCTTGAGTCGAACGATCGGCGCCCGGCCGATCGCCACCCCGGGACCCTGGCACTGATGAAGCGAACCTTTGCCGCCGTCGTCCTGCTGGCCGCCCTGGGTGTGCTCCTCAAGCTCACCGTCAAGGAGGGGGGCCCGGCGATCGTCGACCGGGCCGCCCGGGTCGAGACCTCCCCGGCCGCGCCCGCCTTCGACCCCGAGGCCGACCTCCTGGCCCGCTACCCCGCCGACCGCGAGCTGGTCCGCCGGGTCTACGGCGAGTACCGCCAGAACGCCCTGGCCATCGAGCGGACCGACGGCCTCCGCGGCCTCAAGTTGCTCGACGCCCTGGGGTTAGAGGCGATCTACCTCTACGAGAGCCACCCCGGCGACTTCGGCCGGCTCCGCGAGACGCTGTCCGACGCCGCATCGGCCGAGATCCTGCTCCGCTGGCGCGAGTATTTCGGCCTGAAGCGGGCCGACGACACCGGCCGGAAGCTGGTCATCGCCGAGATCGGCCGCCTGACCCCCGGCCAGCGGCGGGTGGCCTCGAAGTACCCCAACGCCCTGCCCCTCCTGCTGACCGACCCGGCCGGCGTGACCGACCTGGTCGACCGCTGGTCGGGCGACCCGGCCGACCTGGCCGACGCCCTGGCCCTGCTCTCGTTCATCAGCCTGGAGCCGGGCGCCGCCGACCTCCGATCGGCCCTCCGGACCCTCGACGACCACGGGACGCTCGCCCTCAACGCCTTCCGGGTCCAGGGTTTAGACGGATTCGCCCTGGCCAAGCTCTACGGCCCGGTCCTCGACGCCCTCGGCCGCTCCCTGCCGCTGGATCAGGCGTTGATCCTGCTCCGGGTCAACGCGCCGTTCGTCGACGAGCTGCTCCAGAGCCACCAGCCCGAGACGGTCGCCGGCCACCTCCGCCACGTCGCCGCCGCCGGGCTGGTCGACCCGGTGGGCGGCAGCCCCGACGGCCTCCGGATGGTCGTCGAGTTCGGCGAGCGGGGGGAGCGGGCCCTGATCCAGGCCGGGCCCGACGCCGCCGACGTCGTCTTCGGCGACTTCGCCGACGCGACCCTGCGGAATCAGGCGGTCGAGTCGCTGGCCGAGCACGGCCCGATGGCCCTGGCGATCCTCGATAAGTACGCCGCCGACCCGGACTTCCGCGAGATCCTCCGCGCCGACGGCCCGGCGGTGATCCCGCCGATCGCGCGGGCCGACGCCGCGCCCGAGGCGCTCGCCCTGCTCAAGTCCAAGCCCCGCTGGTCCTGGTCCGAGCGGCTGGCCCACTCGGTCCTGGCCCTCTCCGGCGACAGCGGCCAGGCGACCATCCGCCTGATCAAGGACGACGGGCTGGGCCGGGTGGCCGAGCTGGAGAAGTCCGACGTCGAGTTCCAGCAGTTCCTGCCGCTCTACGACCTGCTCCACCTGGCCAACGTCGCAAGGCGTGGGCACTCGCCGACTTCGGGCGAGGTTACCTGGGCCCTCTTCGATGCCGGTTTCGTCATCCTTGACGCCCTGAGTTTGGCCGCCGCCCAGCCCGAGGGCGTGGCCGCCTCGGAGGCCGGCCGGGCCGAGGTCCGCGCCGCCGTCAAGCAGGCGGCCGAGGCCGCCGGCCGGGAGGCGGTCGAGTCCGCGACGGCCGACGCCGGCAAGGCCCTGGGCCGGCGGGGTGTCGCCGAGGGGCTCGACGCCGCGACCGACTCCGTCCGCCTGGCCCGCTGGTGGGCCGTCAGGGCCGCCGGGGGCACCTATCAGGTCCTCCGCCGCCTCCCCGAGGCGCTCCCGAAGCTGACCGTCGCCGAGATCGCCGACCTCGGCCGGGGGCTCTGCGCCAGGGCCGGGCTCGCCCTGAGCACCTGGGGGCCGCTCCGGTTCCTCAAGGACGGCGAGGAGGTCATCCGCCGGATTCCCCCCGGAAAGGGCCTGAAATACCTGGGCCTCCAGGCCACCCAGGCCACCGTGGGGGTGGTGGGCTTCCGCAAGATGGAAGAGCACCTGGCGAGCCGTCGGTCGCAACCCGTTCACTGATCGAGATTTTCGCCGATCCCTCGCTCACCGGGGGCGGGAATGCCCGGTCGCGCCCCGAGATCGGGCGATCGGGCCGATACCTCGACGCGCCTGGGGTGTTCCTCTATTGTTGAGGGCCGAAGAAATAAAAGTTGAATTTTCCCCCGGCCCGGTCAAGGATGGATCTTGATTCCACCCGGCCGGGTCCGCCGGTTTTCGCCCGACCTCGACGCCAGACCGCCCCCCAGGCCCGCTGCCTTGCCCTGCCCGCTCCCTCCACCGTCCTGAAACCCGAGACTTCGGTATCGCGAGGTTGCCTCATGTGCCATCGCTTCGCCCTGGTGGCCCTGCTCTCGATCCTGCCGGCCACATCGAGGGCGGAATCGGGCCTCCCGGCGCCGGCCTCCTTGAGCGTGACGCCGGCCGAGATCGAGCTTCGGGGCGTCGACGACGTGCAGCGCCTCCTGGTGACGGGCCCCGCTCGAAACGGCGTCGAAGGTTCGAGTTACGACTACAGCCGCGCGGCGTCCTACGCGACTTCCGACCCGGCGGTGGCCGTGGTGTCGGCTGACGGCGTGGTCTCGCCCCGTGGGGACGGCGTGGCCGAGGTCCGCGTCGGGGTCGGAGGGGCCTCGGCGACCGTCCGGGTGTCGGTGTCCGAATTCGGCGTCGAGCGCCCGGTGAGCTTCGGCAACCAGGTCCTGCCCATCTTCACCAAGGCGGGCTGCAACGCCGGCGGGTGTCACGGCAAGTCGAGCGGCCAGAACGGGTTCAAGCTCTCGCTCCTCGGGTTCGACCGCCGGTTCGACTACGACGCCATCGTCAAGGAGGGCCGGGGTCGCCGGCTCTTCCCGGCCCACCCCGAGCGGAGCCTGCTGCTCCGCAAGTCGACCGGCGAGGCCCCGCACGGCGGCGGCCGGCGGATCGAGCGCGACTCGTTCGAGTATAAGCTGCTGCTCCGCTGGGTCCGCCAGGGGACGCCCGCCGGCTCGAAGGATGACCCCTCGGTCGTCTCGATCGAGTGCGCCCCTCGCCGGTCGATCGTCGACCGCCGGGCCGAGCGGCAGGTGATCGTCACGGCCACCTACTCCGACGGCACCCGGCGCGACGTGACCCGCGAGGTCCAGTTCAAGAGCAACGAGCCCGAGATCGCCCAGGTCGACGCCGGGGGGCTGGTCCGCACCGACTCGAGCACCGGCGAGACCGCGATCATGGCCCGGTACATGGGCAAGGTCGACGTCTGCCGGATCACGATCCCCCTGCCCGCCAGCACGGGCGAATGGCCCGAGCTGCCCAGGCGGAACTACGTCGACGACCATGTCCAGGCCAGGTGGAAGGCGCTCAACCTGACGCCCAGCCCCCTGGCCGACGACGCCACGTTCCTCCGCCGGGCCTACCTCGACGCCATCGGCACTTTACCCACGCCCGAGGAGGTCCGCGCCTTCCTCGACGACCGGTCGCCGGACAGGCGGGCCGCGCTGATCGACCGGCTCCTGGCCCGGGGCGAATACGCCGACTTTTGGGCCGTCAAGTGGGGCGACCTCCTGCGCAACCAGCGGAAGGGGCAGCGCGAGAACCAGCGGGGCACCTACGCCTTCCACGCCTGGATTCGCAACGCCCTGGCGACCAACATGCCCTACGACCGGTTCGTCCGGAGCATCATCGCCGCCCAGGGGACCGTCGACCAGCACCCGCCGGTCATCTGGTACCGGACGGTCAGGAACCGCACGCACCAGACGAACGACACCTCGCAGCTCTTCCTCGGGACCCGGATCAACTGCGCCCAGTGCCACAACCACCCGTATGAGAAGTGGAGCCAGGACGACTATTACCGGTTCCAGGCGTTCTTCGCCAGGATGGGCACGAAGGCGGGAGAGACCGCGCAGGAGCCCGCCATCTTCGTCAAGCCCGACGGCGCGGTCCGGAACCCGACCACCGGCCAGGTCATGGACCCCCGGGGCCTGGACGGCCCGCCGCTGGCGATCGACGAGGACGAGGACCCCCGCCAGAAGCTGGTCGACTGGATGGCCGACCCGAAGAACCCGTTCTTCGCCAGGGCCCTGGTCAACCGGACCTGGGGCCACTTCCTGGGCCGAGGGCTGGTCGAGCCGATCGACGACATGAGGGTCACCAACCCGCCCAGCAACCCCGAGCTGCTCGACGCCCTGGCGAGGGACTTCATCGAGCACCAGTTCGACATCAAGCACCTGATCCGCGTCATCATGAACTCGACCGCCTACCAGTTGGCCTCGGAGCCGGCCCCGGGGAACGTCCAGGACCGGCAGAATTACGCCCGGGCCTACCCCAAGCGGCTGCTCGCCGAGGTGATGCTCGACGCGATCGGCCAGGCGACCGGCCTGGCGGAGACCTTCGCCGGGATGCCCAAGGGGACCAGGACGATCCAGCTCCCCGACGAGTCGATCGCCTCGTATTTCCTCGACGTCTTCGGCCGCCCCCAGCGCGAGACCGCCTGCGAGTGCGAGCGGCCTCGCGAGGCCAACCTGGCCCAGGCCCTCCAACTGCTCAACTCGAACGACCTCCAGGCCAAGATTGCCGCCCCCCAGGGGAGGCTGGCCGCCCTGCTCAAGGCCAAACTCGACGACGA
>JAJYDH010000390.1 GCA_021777685.1 Planctomycetota bacterium
CGGAAGCTCACCATCCCGCCCGAGTTGGGCTATGGGGCCCAGGACAAGGGGAAGATCCCGCCCAATTCCACGCTCATCTTCGACGTCGAACTGCTCGGCACGAAGTGAGGCCGCGCGGGGCCCTCCGGTACGAGCGGACCTCGTCGCGGGCCCCGACCTATTTGCCGGCGCGGTCGGCGGGGATGTAGGGGATCAGGCCCTTCCGGAACGCCTCTTCCTGGATCGGCCTGGGGAGTTGCCGGGCGTCCACGATCAGGCCGTTGACCTGGATCATCCAGATCATCGGGTTCTGTTCCATCCGGCTTGGCAGGGTCCATTCGGCCTCGAAGGGGCGGATCTTGAGCAGCTTCCGGATCTCGGTCGCCTTGGCCGAACCCGTGGCGTCCGAGACGCCGAGGATGCGCGAGACGTCCGACATCTTCATGTGATGCGGCTGGCTGGGGTCGCCCAGGAAGTTCTCGCCGCCGACGACCCGGACGATCCCGGAGGCCCACGATTCGGCCTTGCCCCGGGCCAGGGGCGAGGGCCGCTTCCGGGCCAGGACGCCGGCCATCTTCCGGCACATCTCCCCATACTCGTCGTCGAGATGATCCCGGCAGAAGTCGTCGGTCAGGGCCACGATCCGGTCGTGGGCCGCCTTGGCCGCATCCGATGCCCCGGGTCCGCCCTTGGGCTTCCCGCCCGCCCGCTTCTTCGGCGCGGCTTTCGTGGCGATCACGCCCGGGATCACGCGCGGGGGCGGGAGCGATGTGACGATGCCGCCGGACGCCTTGGCTTCCTTGTAGCTCTCGTCGAGGCTCCGCCTGATCCCGGGGCCGAAGGTGACGTTGCGCGCGGTCATGAGGCCGTCGTAGACGATCTGCCCCTTGAAGGGGAGGAGGGTCGTCTTGATCATCCGGGGCAGGGGAGGGGGGATCAGGTCTTCGAACGGCGAGAAGAGCGCGAGGACCCCATAGGCGACGGCCGGGTCCGTCGAGGTCAGGAAGACCATATGATTGCGGAGCGGGCGGTAGGCGAAGAACTCCCCGGTGACGAGATGTTTCCACGACCGGACGATCTCGATGTTGGCCTCGTCGAAGTGGAACGGGTTCACGTCGGCGAAGGCGTCGATCAGATCCATGTGTTCGAGGAGGGCCTCGTGGACCTGGAACCGTACCTGGGGGGTGAGGGCGGAATAAACCTCGACCGAGGCGACCTCCCCGTCGATCACCCGGAGCCGATCGTTCACGAAGAACATCAGCGATCGATGGAGCCGGAAGAACTGGTCGACGTCTTCGATCGAGAGCTGCATTTCATCCCCCGTCAAACCCGCAGGTCATCCCGGCTTCTTGTAAGAGACGAGGATGACTCGCATCGGGCCATCGAATTTCCGGACTTCGTCACGCATGAGCGCCCCGGCTCGCCCAGGATCGAAGCCGCCGGAGCCCGCGCCGATCAGTGGGAAGGCGATCGACCGGACCCCCTTCTCCTGGGCTAGACTCAAGGCGTTGCGGGTGGAATCTCGGATCGACCGCTCGGTCGCCCGCCAGAGGAGGTTGATCCCGGCCACATGGATGATTCCCTTGAAGGGCAATCGGCCCGCCGAGGTCAGGACGGCGCCGCCGAGCGGGATTGGTCCATTCTTGCGAAGCTCCCGAAAGGGACCGGTCCCGCCCCTCCTCTTGATCGAGCCGGAGACCCCTTGGGGCAGCAGGAGCCACCACGGGATGACATTGCGGTTCCAGGCGTTGACGATCACGTCAACGGTCTGGTCGAGCAGGTCCCCCTCGACGAAGTCGACGCTCATGCCGTCCCCGCGTCGAGCGGGCTCCTCCAGATCGGCCGGAGGGGGAAGAGGACCCGGGCGGCGTCGAGCGCGGTGCCGGTCGAGGACTCGACGCCGTCCTCCTCGATGGCCCGGTCGATGTCGGTGTGGCCCATCAGGAGCCGGACGAGCGACGGGGCCGAGAGGGTCAGGTGGCGCCGGCTCAGCTTGTCGGGCTCGAACCGCGAGTTCTTGCCCTCGATGTGGAGCAGCCAGCGGCGGTCGGCGACGGTCAGCCCCAGCTCCAGCGGCAGCGGGATGCCCGCGGCGATCGCCCGCGCGGTCAGCTCGGGCAGGGCGGCCCCGAGGAACTTCTCCAGGTTGGGGATGTGGTACATCGAGGTCGAGCCCTCCCACTCCTCCTGGTCGATGATCTTCCCCGACGCCTGGCGGAACGCCTCGATCACCGGGTGGTCCAGCGGCGCGTGGACGAGCACCTGCGGGTAGGCTCGCTCCAGCGCCTCGGCGCGGACCCGGCCCAGCAGCGCCTTGAGCGCCTGAGGGTGCGCGGGGTCGGTGGCGATCTCCAGGACCCGGTGGTCCTTGACGAAGGCGTAGCCCCGGACGGTCTCGCCCTGGCAGACGACCCAGATCACGTGGGCATAGCGGCGGCCGATGATCCACCGCCAGTAGTCCTCGGAGCGGACGACGCTGCCGTTGGTCCGGGCATACTGGCGGTCGTAGAGGGCCATCAGGTCGTTGAGCTCGACCTGGCGCCAGGGCCGGACGTGCCAGAAGCCGCCGCGCCCCTCGATGACGCCGTCGCTGACCTGCGGGAGGTTCCGGCTGAGGGTCTGGGCGATGCAGTGCCGGCCGCAGACGCCCCAGCCCAGCGGGCGATAGAACTGGGGCATGCCGGTGGTGAGCGACTGGAGCGCCACGCCGGTCTCTCGGGCCCGGCCGTCGGCCAGCCTCATCAGGTTCTGGGCGAAGCCCAGCCCCCGGTACTCCGGCAGCGTGCCCACCCACATGATGCCGTTCATGGCCATCGTCGAGGAGCCGTAGCGGACCTCGCGCTCGGTCAGGTGGGCGTGGCTGACGACCCGGCCGTCGACCTTGACCAGGAGCCGCTGCTCGGGCTTGTACGACGGGTCGCTCAGGGCCCCCAGGAACGCCTCGCGGTCGGGCCCCTGGAAGACGTGCAGGAGCGTCTGGTAGACCGCCTCCTGGTCGGCCTCGGTCCCGAGGCAGAATTCGACGGAGCCGCGGCGATAGGGAAGCCGCACGACCGGCTCGGGCACTTTCATCGATGGACCACCTTCGGGGCGAACCGCGACCGGTTCGTGACGGCGTCTCGTCGGGACCTCTCGCCCTCGACGATCATCTTCTCATTGTAGGGGGTGAGAGAGCGTTCCGCCGCAATGAAGGCAGGGGAAATCTCGCGAATTTTCCGACCCGCCTCAACGACCCGCGGCCTCGTCGTAAATCCGCGACATCACGCCCTTCAGGCGGGCCCGGCCGTGGAGCGGGAAGGCGTATTCGCGGGACCGGGCGACCGCGTTGAGTTTCAGCCCTTCGCGGAGCCGGTCGCGCTCCTCCAGGAGCCTCGATCGGGCCGCTTCGGTCCAGGGAGCGAGCGCCGCATTCGCCGTCCGGATGCCCTTCAATCGGTCGAGCCGCTGTCGGCGGGTGAGGACTTCTCCCTCGATCGCGACCCACTTCGCCTCGACCGCCGCGCGGGCCTCGGCCGGCCGGGGCTCGGGCAGGTGACGGTCGGGGTTCCAGTCGAGGTCGCGGAGCGACCGCTCGACGGCCCGGAGCCGGTCGAGGGTGGCCGGGTCGGACTCGACGCCGAGCCAGTGGGTCAGCGAGAGGGTCAGGAACCGGGGCGGCTCGAAGTGGAAGAACTCGCGGGCCAGCTCGTCGCCCAGCTCGTCGTACTTGGCCCCGCCGATCCCGTGGACGAACAGGTCGCCCAGGAGGTAGCGGGCGAACATGGTGGTCGTCAGGGCGCGGGTCCGGAGCCGGATGCCCCGGCCGGGCAGTTCCTGGAATCGCTCGATGGCGCAGCAGGCATCGCGGTCGGCGGCCAGGGGCAGCTCGGCGATCGTCTCGTCCTCGCCACCGATCCTCAGCTCGATCGTCCGGGGTAGCAGCCGGACCATCAGCGGCCGGCGCCTGGGGGATTCGGCCCGCCAGGCCCAGAAGGGTGCTTCGAGCCATTCCCCCTGCCGGCCGAGGGCCGGGACGGGGTGATGCTTGCTCCTGATCCCGTAGGCCGCCCGGTAGCGGGCCAGGGCCGCGTTGTGGGTCGACTGGAACCGGGGCAGATGGGCCAGGAGATGCGAGGCGAACCAGTAAAACGCCTCCGACTCGCAGACCAGGCCGAGCGGGACCTCGACGTTTCTCGCCCCCCATTCGGCCTCGACCTCGCGGCGGGCCAGGGCGAACCGGAGCCCGACGCGGTCGGTCTCGCCGGCCCTCCGCATGACCCTCGGCCAGAAGTCGTCGAGCATCGGGTCGGCCACGAGCCCGCCGAGCGTCGCGCGGGCCCGGTCGGCGAACGAGGCGAAGAGCGCTTCGTCCTGGACCGTCTGGTCCTCGTAGGGGACCTCACCGGCCCAGACGTCGAAGGCGACGGGAGACACGCGGAGCCCGTCCCCCTCGCGGTGCGGGACCCGGATCGTCGGCCCCTTGGGGATGTCGTTGTCGACGATCAGGTTGAGGCCGACGCCCGACTCGCCCCCGGCCGTCGCCAGGCCGGCCACGGCGAAGTTCTTGACCCAGACGCCGGGGTGGAACAGCTCGGGCTGATGGCCGGTGACGACCAGCCGCTCGGGCTGCGAGGGGACGTCCGGCCAGTCGAGGCCGAAGGTCTCGTGGTGACGTTTCGCCAGGGCCATGACCTGGGCGCGGGCCATCGACCGGAGCCGGCCGGCCCGGCGGCCCTGGAAGTCATACTCCCAGCGGTCGAGCCGATCCGCGTTCGACCGGAGCGCCTCGCCGGCCAAGTCGAGCGGGGGGTCCGCCAGCAAGGCGCCGTCGGAGGAAGGTGCCCGCAAGCGGTGGGGGTGCATCAACGACAGCCCCCCGCCACCGTCAGCCCGGCCCGATCCAGCGCCTCGCGGAAGACGCTCCGATAGTGATTGAGCCGGTACGAGGCGTCATCCAATGCGCCGCCGAAGGCCCGCCTCTCGTCCAGGTAGATCAGCGGGACCGGGGCCTCGACGATCTTCAACTCATGCCGGACGGCCTGGACCCAGACCTGGAGCGGCATGGCGTAGCCGAAGTCGGTGATCTCGAACTTCTCCAGGGCCGAGGCCCGATACGCCTTGAACCCGCAGAAGGCGTCGGTGATGCTCAGCCCCAGGCACTCGTTGAGCCAGCGAGTGACCTCGATGTTGATCCGCCGCCGCTCGATCGGCGGGACCTGCGCGGGGTCGAAGACCTGGAGGTAGCGGCTCCCGGAGACGATGTCCGCCGCGTCGAGCTCGGCGGCGATCTCGGGGATGCGTTTCGGCTCGTGCTGGCCGTCGCAGTCGATCGTCACCAGGCCGTCGAAGCCATTGGCGACGGTATAGCGGAAGGCGCTGTCGAGGCCGGCGCCGTAGCCCCGGTTGACCTCGTGGCGGATCACGCGGACCTGCGGGAAGGCCCGGAGCAGTTCGGGCGTCCGGTCGGTCGACCCGTCGTCGACGGCCAGGACGTCCTCGGTGTAGCGGAGGACCTCCGCCAGCACCGGCTCCAGGTGCGCCTCTTCATTATAGACAGGGATCGCGGTCAGGATGCGCATGGACAGCCCCGAGGCCGAGTGTCTACCACGTCTCTTCAGGAAATATCCGCCAAATCCACTCAGTCCGCAAAAATCGGACCCTGCCATTCTAGTTGGGGGTGGAGGGAAGTCAACGAGACCGGATGAGGGGGCGTCGGGAGTGCCCGACCCTCTTGACCCGGTCCCCCGATTGCCCCTAGCATGGGCATCATCGCGGGACGCCGAGTTCGTGCGCCTTCATCATCTTTTCTCGATGGCTCGAAACCGTTTATGACCGACACCGGATCGCAAGAGAAGCCCCCGACGGGCGGGGCGGAGGAGGCGGTCGTCGCCGAGGCTCCCGCCCCCGAGCCCTGGACCCCTCGCCGGGTCTTCGAGTGGAACTCGTATTACGACCTGTATGTCGCCGGGTTCGTCGTCCTGCTCGTCTTCCTGGGGTCGGCGAACAAGATCCAGTCGCTGAACACGGGTCTCTGGTCGCGGCTCAACGCCGGCCGGCAGACGATGGCGACCGGCGCCCCGGTCGTCACCGACACGATCTCGATGGCCGGCGAGGGCCGTCGGTGGGTCAACATCCCCTGGCTCTTCGAACTGGGCCATTACTCGCTCTATTCCGCCGTCTTCGACGCGATGGTCCCGCCGGCCCCGGCGCCGCTCGAGGAGAAGGCGACGACCGAGGCGATCTCGG
>JAJYDH010000009.1 GCA_021777685.1 Planctomycetota bacterium
CATCGACAGCTTCCAGTACCCGCGTCTCGGCCCCGGCCAGATGTGGGAGGCGGCCCGCGAGAAGGTCCGGCTCGGCGGCAACGCCGTCCACCACGATCGCCGGGTCGCCCGGATCGAGCACGACGGCTCGGCCGTCACCGCCTTCGTGTCGAAGGATAGCGACGGCCGGCTCACCCGCTATCTCGGCAAGAATTTCGTCTCGACGCTGCCGATCCGCGAACTGATCCGCGCGATGGACCCGCCCGCCCCTCGCGAGGTGGTCGAGGCGGCCGGGGCGCTCCGGTATCGCGACTTCCTGACCGTCGTCCTGATCCTGAACCGGCCCGACACCTTCCCCGACAACTGGATCTACATCCACGAGCCCGACGTCCGCGTGGGCCGCATCCAGAACTTCAAGAACTGGTCGCCCGACCTCGTCCCCGACCAATCGACGAGCAGCCTGGGCCTGGAATACTTCTGCTTCGAGGGGGACGACCTCTGGTCGATGCCCGACGCCGACCTGATCGCCCTCGGCCGCCGCGAGGTCGACGCCATCGGCCTGGCCCGCTCGGCCGACGTGGTCGACGGCTGCGTCGTCCGGATGCCCAAGGCCTACCCGGTGTACGACGACGCCTACCAGGACCACCTGAAGGTGATCCGGGGCTGGCTCAAGGATCTCGGCAACCTGGAACTGGCCGGGCGGAACGGGATGCACAAGTACAACAACCAGGACCACTCGATGATGACCGCGCTGCTGGCCGCGCGGAACATCCTCGGCCTCGGCCGGTTCGACACCTGGAAGGTCAACACCGACGCCCAGTACCACGAGGAGGGCGAGGCCGGCGAGGACGCCCGAGCCGTCCCCCGTCGCATCGAGGCCGCCTGATACGCATCCCGGGGGAATCGAGGCCCGATCATCGATGGTCCCTGACCGGCCGAGGCGATGGCCACCGATCCGGCTCCTCATCGATCATCGGACATCCTGCCTCGGGCATGGATGATCCGGAATGCGACCGAGCCGGGCCGATCCCGAGGATTGGTTCGGGTCCGATATTCTGATATTCTGGAGATTAACGGGGCCGGGGTCCATCGATGATCCCGCCCGAAGGTCATCCGGGGGTCTCGGCGTTGCGACAGATCGGGAGCATCGCTCAGGAGAAGGACGCCAGGGCCCTGGCGGACTATCTCCTGACGCTCGACATATCGACGAAGCTGGTCCCGAAGCCCGACGGCTCGATGGCGGTCTGGGTCCACCGGGAAGACCGCGTGCCCGAGGCCCGGCGGGCCCTGGACGAGTTCGCCCAGGACCCGGCCGACCCGCGCTACCAGTCGGCCTCGCAAGCGGCCCGGGTTCTCCGCAAGCAGGCCGAGCAGGCGGACGCGGAGTATCGCAAGAACGTCCGCGAGATGCGGGAGAAGTGGGACGCGCCGATCCACAGGCGGGCCCCGCTCACCGCCGCGTTGATCGCCGCGAGCGTCGCCGTCGCGCTGTTCACCGACCTGGGCCTGAATGGGCCGGCCGTCGCCCGGCTGACGTTCTCGATCCAGGCGGTCGACCCGGATGGGGTCGAGTTCGACCGCGGGTTCGAGAACATCCGACGCGGCGAGGTCTGGCGGGTCGTCACGCCGATCTTCCTCCATTTCGGCGTCTGGCACCTGTTCTTCAACATGATGGCGCTGATGATGTTCGGCGACCAGATCGAGACGAGGAAGGGGACCTGGCGGCTGGCCCTGATCGTGGCCGTCGCGGCGATCGCGGGGAACGTCGGCCAGTTCTTCGGCGCGGGCGGCGGCTTCGGCGGGATGTCGGGCGTGGACTTCGCCCTGGCGGGCTATCTCTGGGTCAAGGGGCACGCCGACCCCGAAGACGGCCTGGGGCTCGACTCGCGGAACGCCGCCCTGATGATCGCCTGGCTGCTCCTGGGCGTGGTCGCCTCGCAGGGGAGCACCCAGGAGTTCTTCCGGGCCGTCCCCCGGATGGCCAACATCACCCACGGGGTCGGGCTGGCCGTCGGGATGGGCTTCGGGGTCCTGCGGTTCTAGTGACCGGGTCCGGCATGATCGATGGGACGATGGCCGATGATCGACCGAAGCGCTCGGACCTCGACCATCGATCATCGCCCGTTCGTCCATTCCGGGACCGATCATCGAAGGGGAGGTCTGCGGCCATGAAACTCGGCTTCGTCTCGGCGATTTTGCCCGAACTCACCCTCGACGAGGTGCTCGCGTTCGCCGCCGAGGCGGGCTATTCGAGCGTCGAGGTCATGTGCTGGCCCCCCGGCCGGGCCGACCGCCGTTACGCGGGCGTGACGCACCTGGACGCGACGGACCTCGGCCCGGACGCAATCGCGGGCGTCCGCGAGCTGACGACAAGGCACGGCGTGACGATCTCCGGCCTGGGCTTCTACCCGAACCCGCTCACGGCCGACCTTGAGGAGGCCGGGCGGGCGGTCGCCCACCTCCACCGGCTGATCGACGCCTCGGCCGACCTGGGGATCGGCGTGGTCAACTCGTTCGTCGGCCGCGACCCGGCGCTCTCGATCGAGGCCAACTGGCCGAGATTCGTCGAGACCTGGCGTCCCCTGGTCGAGCACGCCGAGGCGCGGGGCGTCCGGATTGGCATCGAGAATTGCCCGATGCTGTTCACCGCCGACGAGTGGCCCGGCGGCAAGAATCTGGCGACCACCCCCGCGATCTGGCGGAAGATGTTCGAGGCGATCCCCAGCCCGAGCTTCGGCCTGAACTACGACCCCTCGCACTTCGTCTGGCAGCAGGTCGACTACATCGCCCCGCTGGCCGAGTTCCGCGACCGGATCTTTCACGTCCACGCCAAGGACGCCCGCGTCGACCGCCGGGCGCTCGACGACCACGGCGTCCTGTCTTACCCCAAGCTCTGGCACACCCCGAAGCTCCCCGGCCTGGGAGATGTCCGCTGGGGCGCCTTCCTCGGCGCCCTGGCCGACACCGGCTACGACGGCCACGTCGCCGTCGAGGTCGAGGACCGCGCCTTCGAGGGCTCGCTGGCGAGGCGCAAGGAGTCGCTGGTCGTCAGCCGACGGCACCTCATCCAGTTCCTCGGCGGCTGATCGTCACCGGAGCAGCAGGACCAGCATCAGCAGGAGCATCCACAGCTCGAACGTCGCCCGGGCGCAGCCGATCGAGCGCTCGACGAGGCGGAACTTCTCGACGCTCAGGGTCGCCAGGCTGTAGTTGTAGTGGAGCATGGCCGTGACGGCGCGGTCGTGGTCGAGCCCCTTGACCCGCTCCCGGTAGAGTTCGGGCGAGAGGCCGGCGATGTGGGGGTAGAACGCCAGCGATTCCGGCATCGGCGGGATGGGCCGGGTCAGGGCGCGGAAGGCGAACCACGACCCGCTCAGGATCAGGCCGGAGAGCGGCAGCAGGATCGCCGCCATCAGGAGGACCGCCCAGGGCCTGGGACCCAGGAGGATCGCCTCGGTCGGCGCCGCGAAGACGAAGAGCACCGTGACCATCAGGCCGTAGGCGGCCAGCAGGACGCTCGCCTTGCGATCCGCCAGCGGCGGGTACTCGCGGACCGGCGTGAAATAGGCCAGCCTCGCGGCCCCGGCGGGCGTCCCCATCGTCCCGGCCATCAGAAGAGCACCTTCAGGTTGAGCAGGACCATCAGCAACAGCCAGGAGCCGAACGCCCAGCGGAACAGCCGGACGCCCTTGCCGAGATGCCGGAACTTCTCGACGCAGATGGTCGCCAGGTTGTGGTTGTAGATGAGGATCTCCTCCAACGCCTGCTCGTGGGAGATCGACCGGACGCGGCCCACGTACTCCTCGCGCGAGAGCCGGGCGATGTCACCGAAGAAGGCCAGGCTCGGGCTGGACCGGGGAAAGCGCGGCGAGATCGTCCGGAATGCCTGGAGGAGCGACAGCACGGCCATCACCGAGAACGCGAAGAACAGGGCCGTCAGGAGGAACTTCTCCAGGCCGCGGCCCGTCAGCATCTCCATGAGGTGGGTGCCGTACTTCGCCAGCATCGTGAACATGATCCCCAGCGCGGTGATGATCGCCGCCGCCTTGGTGTCGGCCGCGGGCGGGTGCTCCTGGAGCGGCGTCCGGAACGCCAGCGCCGCGGCCGGGTCGAGGTGGCGAAAGGTGGCCACCTGGTCCGGCAAGGTCGGCGAGGCCAGTTCCTCGACCGGAGGCTCGGGGACATTCATCGAGGGCTCCCGCTCGCGTCGATCCTCGGCTCGCCATGCGATCATCCTTCTACCAGATAGGTCGAAGGGGGGCAAAGTCAAGGTCGCCCGCATCCCGACCCGAAGTCGGCCCCCCCCTGGCGAAGAGTAGCCCGGGCGTTTACGATGATGTCCTTTGCCGGCAGCGCCCGATCGGGGCGGGTCGTGCCATCGAATCCTCCGGATCGCCCCAGCGCAAAAGCACTTATGTCGACACCGACGACCACGCGACCCGAGTGGAGCATCATCATCGACCCCGTGCTCCAGAAGGAGCTGGAGCAGCACGTCCTGGTCACGAACTGGGACAAGATGCTGGGGATGGTCGACGTGGTCTACAACTGGGGCCGCCGTTCGAGCCTCTGGCCGCTCGGCTTCGGCCTGGCCTGCTGCGCCATCGAGATGATCTGCACGGCGTCGAGCCGGTTCGACATCGCCCGCTTCGGCGCCGAGGTCTTCCGGGGTTCGCCCCGGCAGGCGGACATCATGATCGTCGCCGGGACCGTCACCAAGTCGATGATGCCGACCATCGCCCGGCTCTACGACCAGATGCCCGAGCCGAAATACGTCATCGCCATGGGCGCCTGCGCCTCGTCGGGCGGTCCGTTCAAGGAGGGGTACAACGTCGTCTCGGGGATCGACAAGTTCCTGCCGGTCGACGTCTACGTCCCCGGCTGCCCGCCGACCCCCCAGGCGCTCCTCCACGGGATCATGGCCCTCCAGAAGAAGATCGACGGCGAGCGGATCACCCGGTCTCCCTGGTATCGCGGCGACGTCGAGCGCGACATCCCCGTCCCCGCCCTCGGCCCCGACCTGATCGACCTCCGGCTCGTCGAGGTGACCGCCGAGCGCGCCGCCCAGGGGCTGATGGAGGCCCGCGAGGCGACCCTGGAGAAGCCGGCCAAGATCCCCGCGCCGAGGCCCGAGGAGAAGGCCGCCGAGGAGACGCCCGCCCCGGCGGCCCAGGGGCCGAGCGCGATGGACCGGCTCCGCGCCCGGGCCGCCGGCCAGGCCGAGGCCGGGCCGGTCGAGACGAAGCCACGGCCGGTCAAGAGGGTCAAGCAGGCCGAGGCCCGGCCGACCCTCCGCTGGCTGGGCGACGCCGCCTTGGTCGAGCTGGCCGGCCGGATCGACGCCCAGTTCGGGGCCGGGACCGCCCCGGTCGTCCGGGCGGCCCTGCTCGTCGAGCCGGGCAAGCTCGTCGAGGTCGCGCTGTTCCTCCGCGACCGCAACCCGACCCGCTACGACTACCTGATCAGCCTCACCGGCGTCCATTACGAGGACTGCATCGAGGTCGTCTACCATCTCGACAGCACCCTCGATCCCGGCAAGGTGATCAAGCTCCGCGTCCGGGCCGAGGAGGCCGAGGAGAAGGGAACGGTCCCCTCCGTCGTCGGGGTCTGGCCCGGGGCCGACTTCCAGGAGCGCGAGGTCTTCGACATGATGGGCGTCCGGTTCGCCGGGCACCCGAACCTCGTGCGAATCCTGATGTGGGAGGGCTTCGCCGGCCACCCGCTCCGGAAGGACTACCTCGAACCCTATTACGAGGCCCCGACCAAGGTCTTCGACAGCCGGATCGAGGACGGCCGCCACTTCCGGTCCGAGGAGGTCAACCCGTTCGGGACCAACGTCAAGATCCCGAAGGACTTCCGGGGATGGGCCTCGCTCGACGGCGACGCCGACCCCAAGGCGAAGGGCCTGGTCCCGACGGGCGTCGAGGTCAGCGAGTTGGACACCGACCAGTTCGTCATCAGCATGGGGCCGCAGCACCCGAGCACCCACGGCGTCTTCCGGATGAACATCCGGGTCGACGGCGAGACGATCGTCGGCCTCAAGCCCGTCATGGGCTACCTCCACCGCAACCACGAGAAGATCGGCGAGCGCAACACCTATCTGATGAACATGCCGTTCACCGACCGGCTCGACTATTTCACCAGCATGGGCAACAACTTCGCCTATGCCCTGGCCGTCGAGCAGTTGATGGGCGACGAGGCCAGGCCGCCCGAGCGGGCCGAGTACATCCGGGTCATCATGGCCGAGCTGACCCGGATCGCCAGCCACATGTGGTCGATCGGCTTCCTGCTCAACGACCTCGGCGCCTTCTTCACCCCGGCCCTGTACGCGATCGAGGAGCGCGAGCTGATCCTCGACCTGTTCGAGTGGGCCTCCGGCGGCCGGATGATGTGCAACTACTTCCGGTTCGGCGGCGTCGCCTTCGACCTCCCCGAAGGGTGGGCCGCGAAGTGCGGGGCGATCGTCAACGACCGGCTCGACCGCAAGATCGACGAGCTCGACGGCCTGATCTCGGGCAACGAGATCGTCCTCGACCGATGCAAGGGGGTGGGAGTCCTGACCGCCGAGCGGGCCGTCGCCTGCTCGGCCTCCGGCCCGGTCCTGCGGGCCTCGGGCGTCCCCTACGACATCCGCCGGGCCGCCCCTTACGGGATCTACGACCGATTCGCCTTCGACGTCGTCACCGGCGAGAATGGCGACCTCTATGATCGCTACTTCTGCCGGCTCCAGGAGATGCGCCAGAGCGTCCGGATCTTGAAGCAGGCCGTCCGCGACCTACCCTGCGGCCCGATCCTGCCGGGCAAGAAGACATACCAGATCAAGGTCCCGGCCGGCGAGGCCTATTCCCGGGTCGAGAATCCCAAGGGGGAGCTGGGCTTTTACGTCGTCTCCGACGGCTCGTCCGCCGCCTACCGCTACCACGTCCGGAGCGCCAGCTTCATCAACCTGACCGCCCTGGAGTCGATGTGCCTGGGCCACACGATCGCCGACGTCGTCGGCATCCTGGGCAGCCTGGACATCGTGCTGGGCGAGGTGGACCGATGATCTCGACCGCCCGGAGGGATCGGCATCATGGCCTATAGCGACTTCACGCTCGACTCGGCCATCCGCGCGTTCGCCCTGACGCTCGACCAGACGATCGATCTCTTCGCGGAGGTTCCCGAAAGGCCGATCAGCGATTATCTCAAGGCCACCCTGGACGAGAATTTCCCCCTCGCCAACGACATTCACACCGAAAAAGCCAGGTCCGAACTCATCGTGGTCCCGATCCTGCTCGAAGTCAGAAGGGCGATGGGGCGAAAGCTCGGCTTCTTTTCCGGAATCAGCTTCGATGTCGCGCCCCAGCAGGGCCTGGACGGCGTGTGTGACTTCCTGCTGTCCAGGTCTCCCGTCCAGTTGATCCTCGGGCCGCCCGTCCTGGCGGTCGTGGAGGCGAAGAACGACAACATCAAGGGTGGCCTCGGGCAGTGCGTCGCGGAGATGGTCGCGGCGAGGATGTTCAACGAAAGGGAAGGCCAGGGGCCGACGGTCATCTTCGGGGCGGTGACGACGGGCACCCTCTGGCGCTTCCTCAAGCTCGAAGGGGCGACAATCTACGTCGATCGATCTGACTATTTCTTCGATCGGTTGGAGAAGATCCTGGCGTGCCTCGTCCACTGCGTCGGGGGCTGATCGTCGGGGGGGGTTGTTTGAGACCATCGATGCGAGGTGGGGGCCGATGTCCTACGTTGATTTCACGCTCGAATCGGCCTATACCGCGTTCGGGCTCGAATTGACCGAGGGCGACAATCTGTTTGCCGACGTTCAAGAGGTAAGCGTCTCGCCCCTGTTGAAGGAGACCCTCGACGAATACGTCCCCCTGGCGACGGCCATCCACACCGAGAAGGCACGCTCCGAATTCATCGTGGCGCCGATCCTGGCCGAGGTCAGGAAGCGGTCGAACCATCAGATCAGCCTGTTCTCGGGGATCGCCTTCGATGTGGACAAGGACCGGGGCCTGAGCGGATACTGCGATTTCCTCCTCTCACGCTCCCCCGTCCAGTTATTCCTCCAGGTCCCCGTCATGGCGGTCGTCGAGGCCAAGAACGACAATATCAAGGGAGGTCTGGGCCAGTGCGTCGCCGAGATGGTCGCCGCCCGGATCTTCAACGAGCGATCGGGGTACGGGCCGTCGACCGTCTTCGGGGCCGTCACCACGGGGAGTGTCTGGAAGTTCCTCACGCTCGACGGCCCGGCCGTCCGGGTGGATCAGGCGGAGTATTACCTCGACCGGCTGGGAAAGATACTTGGTATCTTGATGCACTGCGTCGAAGCGACCGATTGAACAAGCAAAGGTATCGCGATGAGCTTTGGAATGGGCCTGATTCGCGGCCACCTGATCACGCTCCGGCGGTTCGTCCGGACGTTCTTCGTCGGGCATGGCCGGACGCTCCAGCGTCGGGGCGGCGGCCACCAGAAGGTCGACCTCTGGTTCGGCCCGAAGGAGCGCGGCAGCCAGCCGGTGATCCGCCAGGACGCCTCGACCGAGGGGTTGTTCACCGTCGAGTACCCCGACGAGCGACTGCCGGTCTTCGAGAGGTCGCGCGTCCTGCCGATGCTGATCTACGACGCCGACGACGGCCACGTCCGCTGCACGTCGTGCCACATCTGCGCCAAGGTCTGCCCGCCCCAGTGCATCTGGATGACCCAGGCCCGCAAGCCCGACGGCAAGCCGATCCCGCTGCCGGCGGACTTCTACATTGACATGGACGTCTGCATGAATTGCGGCCTCTGCGCCGAGTATTGCCCGTTCGACGCCATCAAGATGGACCAGAACTTCGAGCTTTCCAACTACGAGCGGCACCAGTCGCACATCTTCAGCCTCCAGGACCTGCTCGTCTCCAGCGAGTACTACGCCCGGCACCATCCCGACGCCTACAAGAGCGAGGACGAGGCGGCCGAACGGGCCAAGGTCGCCAAGAAGAAAGCCCAGCGGCTCCAGAAGGCCACGGCGCCGCCGAAGGCGGAATCTCCGGCGGGTTGAGGCGATCATCCGGCAAGTTCGCCTTGCCTTGTTCTTCAGGATCGGTTAACTCCATCCTGCCAGATCCGACCTGATCTACATCATCGAGGGGCAAGGAGGCTCCGGATGGCCTACGACAAGCACCAGGCGACGCACGAGTTCACCCGCTGGAGCGAGAGCTACGACCGGAGCATCCTCCAGTGGATGCTGTTCGGCCCCTCTCACAGGGCGATCATCGCCCGGATCAAGGCCGAGTTCGGCGACCGGCCGATCCGGGTCCTCGACGTCGGCTGCGGGACCGGCGTCTTCGCTTCGAAGATCCGCGAGGCCCTGCCCAACGCGCAGGTCTGGGGGATCGACCTGGTCCGGGGGATGCTGGCCAAGGGCGCCGAGCGCTGGAGCCGGCTGGCCGGCGAGGTCTGCCCGGTCCAGGCCGACAGCGAGCGGCTGCCGTTCGGCCGGGGGGCGTTCGACGTCGTCACCTGCGCCAACAGCTTCCACCACTACCCGCACCAGGACCGGGCCGTCGAGGAGATGTGCCGGGTCCTCAGGCCGGGAGGCCGGCTGATGCTGGTCGACGGCTACCGCGACCGCCCCTACGGCTGGCTGATCTACGACGTCTGCGTCGCCGGGGTCGAGGGCGCCGTGCATCACGCCTCGGCCCGACGAATCCGCGACCTCTTCGCCGCCGCCGGGTTCGGCCCGGTCGCCCAGAAGGTCCACCGAGGGTTCGCCCCGTTCCTGCTGTCCGAGGCCGTCGCCCCGGAGCTGGCCAGGGGGGTGCCCGCGCCGCACTTCGGCGAGGCCCCGACCCGGGCCGCGAGCCGGGCCGGTTGAATCGACGGCAACCCCTCTCCCGACGGCTCCCCGGCTGATAGACTTTCCTCTTTCTCCGAGGAGAGCGCCGGGAGAGCCCTCAATGATCCGTCCGACCCTGTTCGCGGGCCTGTTCGCCTTATCCAGCCTCGTCTCGCCCGCTCCCGCCGCCGACCCCCGGCTCGAAGGCTACAGGACGCCGCCGGGCTGGAAAGTCGAGATCGCGGCGACCGAGCCGCTGGTCGTCAACCCGGTGACGATGACCTTCGGCGACGATGGCCGCCTCTACGTCGTCGAGTGGCAGGCGGGCCGGGGGCCGAACGACCGGATCAAGGTCCTGACGGATAAGGACGGCGACGGCACGTTCGACGAGTCGGCCATCTACATGGACGGGCTCGACCTGCCGGCGGGCGTCCTGTTCTGGGACGGCTGGACTTACGTCACCCTGGAACACGACGTCGTCCGGCTCAAGGACGAGGACGGCGACGGCAAGTTCGAGAAGCGGGAGTCGATCGTCACCGGGTTCGGCAACGACAACTCGCACCACCGGGTCTCCGGCCTGACCCTCGGCCCCGACGGCTGGCTTTACATCACCACGGGCGACTCCGACGCCCACGCCAAGGGGTCGGACGGCTCCGAGGCGACGGTCCTCCGCTGCGGAGGGGTCTTCCGCTGCAAGCCCGACGGCTCGAAGCTGGAGATGTTCGCGATGGGGATGCGAAACCCCTTCGGCAACGTCGCCTTCGACGACGAATTCCGGATCTTCCACACCGACAACGACAACGAAGGGTCGCCCGGGTTCACCGGCTGCCGCCTGCTCCACGTCGTCGAAGGGGGCGACTACGGCTGGAGGCTCCGCGAAGGGGCCCGATGCTGCCAGCCCGACTTCGACCGCGCCACCTGGAACGGCGGCCGGCCCGGCCGCCTCGGCTGGATCGCCGAGACCGGCCGAGGGGCCCCCGCCGGCCTCGCCGTGCTCAACTCCGCCGCCTTCCCCCCCGCGACCCGGAATTTATTGATCTATCCCGACGTCTTTCGCAAGCTCGTCCGGGCCTACAAGCTCCGCCCCGCCGGAGCGACCTTCACGGTGGACAAAGAATACGAACTCCTCGCCTCCAACGACCCCCTGTTCCGCCCCGACGACGCCGAGGTCGGGCCGGACGGGGCCCTCTACATCCTCGACTGGCGGACCGACTCCGGAGGGGCCGGCCAGCTCTCCGGCAACGGCAAGACCGGCCGGATCTACCGGATGACCTGGGCCGGGACCGAGTCCGAGCCTGCGAGGCCGACGCTGCCGCGCGACCGGTTCGTCAAGCTCCTCGCGAGGACGACGAAGGGACTGGGCGACGCCCTGGCATCGGACGATTACGAGATCCGCCGTCGGGCGGGCCTCGAACTGATCCGCCGCAACCCTCCGCGACGCGAGCTCATCGGCGCGATCGCCCGCGATTACCCGTACCCCGGCGGGATACACGCGATGGTCGTCAAGGCGGCCCTGAACGCCAAGGTTGCGATGCCGCCCATCGCGATCGAGGGGGAGACCATCAAGGAGAAGCAGGCGTTCATTTCCAGGACGCTCGGCTATCAGAATCGGATGCAGATGGAATCCGACGCCCGGTCGCACGCCCCCGACGACGCCGAGGCCGCGTCCAGCACGCTCTTCAGCTCGGGCGTCGTGGCCCGGGGGATCTTCAACGAGCCGCAGGCCAAACGGGCCTACGCCCTGGCCCTGGGGCATTTCAAGGGGTTGAGGCGTCAGCGGCAGGGCGAGGAGATCGATTCCTCGAAGTACGTCCTGCGCTACCAGCAAGACCTCCAGCGGACCGGCGGCCTCGACCTGAATGATAAGGACGCCTATTTCAAGGCCCTCGACGAGCGGCAGAAGAAGGAGGCCGAGGCCATGTCGACCGACCTCCTGGCCGACCGCCTGCTCGTCATGGCCGTCGACAACGCATCCGCCGACCCCTTCCTCCGAGACGCCTTCACCCGCGGGCTCGAACGGCTCGGCCCGGCCGGGATCGAGGCGGTCATCAAGGCGATCGGCTCGGACGACAAGGAGCGGGCGGGCGTGGCCCTGTATGCCCTCCAGGGATGGCGGAACGCCGACGGGCTCTCGGCGTTGCTGGCCGAGGCGATCTCCGCGAACGCGATCCCATCGACCGCCCGAGCCGGACTGTTCCGGGCCCTCCGCGAGTTCGGCCCGGCCGTCCCCCCCGAGCCGATCGCCGATTGGGTGGCGAAGAACAAGCAGGCCGACCCGGCGCCCCGGGCCGCGGCGATCCGGGTCCTGACGGCGATGGGCCCCCGCGCCGTGCTGGCCGCCGGGCCGATCGTCGCCCCCTTGCTGGCCGAAGGGCGGGGCGAAGTCTTCGTCGCCGCGCTCAACCTGGCGGGCGTGATCCGGTCGGCCGAGGCCAAGGCAGAGTTGATCCGGCTCGTCAAATCGCCCGACCTGTCCGACGACGAGCGCCGGCTGGCCTTCGTCGCGCTCAAGGGGTACGACGACAGGGCACTCGCCCCGATCTTCGCCGAGGCCCTCAAGGCCCCCGCCGATCCGGCCTTGCGCGGTGAAGTCCTCCGGGCGCTCGCCTCGCTCGACTTCGCCCGGGGGGCTGACGCCGCGACCGCCCTCCTCGGCGACCCCAGCCGCGAGGTCCGGGCCGAGGCGATCGCGGTGCTCGGCCAGAAGCCCGAGACGGCGCTCCAGGTCGTCCGGCTCTACGTCGACGGCAAGCTCCCCAAAGAGGATCTGGCCCGGGTCATCGAGGCCATCCGTCCTCATAAGTCGCCCGAGATCTCGGCGGCGTTCAACGAACTGACGAAGAAACGGATGGTCGGGGCGTCGGGCGCGGAGGAGGTCCGGCAGCTCGGGGATTTCGTCCGGAAGCGGGGAAACGCGGCCCGGGGCAAGGCGGTCTACCTCGACGCGGCCAAGGCCAACTGCGCGTCCTGCCACCGGATGGAGGGCTCCGGCGGCGCCGTCGGGCCCGACCTGACGCGGGTCTGGGAGACCCTCTCGTTCGAGAAGAAGGTCGAGTCGATCCTCGACCCCTCGAAGGAGATTAAGGAGGGCTACAACACCTTCAAGGTCGCCACGAGGGACGGCCGGACCCTCTCGGGCCTGCTCCTGTCCGACACCGCCGAGGGCGTGACCCTCAAGGACGCCCAGGGGCGAGAGGTCAAGGTCCCCGCCGGGGAGATCGAGGAGAAGGGCACCGACAAGGTCAGCCTGATGCCAGACGGAGTCGTCGCCCACCTCTCCCCCGAAGAGTTCGCCGACCTCCTCGCCTTCCTGGGCGACCGCGGGGCGCAGGAGAGCCTCAAGACGAGGCCGTGATTGCGAGCGGTCAGCAGTCAGCTTTCAGCGGTCAGCCGGAAGAAAGAACGCCGGGCGGTGATCGAATCCAGGATCGCATTGCTGACCGCTGAAAGCTGATCGCTGATCACTCCGGGCCTGAAAACGAATCCATTCAGATTCCGCTTGCGGGCCGATCCTCGGGATGTCAGAGTCGATGGGAGGTTGACCGGGGATTTCCGCGAGGGTTTGGAGGCGACACGGTGGTCTCGACCAGCTTGGCCATCCTGATGGCCCTCGCGATCGGCCTCGCGGATGCTCCGATCGCCTCCCTGGAAGTCGAGCCGGCCCGGGCCGAACTGAGAGGGTCGGACAGCCTGGCCCAGGTCACCGTCACCGGCCGGTCGGAGGACGGAAAGCCTTCGGACATCACGGCTTCGACGAGATATTCATCCAGAGACGAGAAGGTTGCCACGGTCGACCCCGACGGCCTGATCCGCCCGACCGGCGACGGCTCGACGGTCGTCGAGATCGCAGTCCAGGGCAAGACGGCGACGGTCGAGGTGACGGTCAGCGACTTCACCAACGCCCGGCCGGTCCACTTCGTCGGCGAGGTCGTGCCGATCCTCTCCAAGCACGGGTGCAACGCGGGGGGGTGCCACGGCAAGTCCACCGGCCAGAACGGGTTCCGCCTCAGCCTGCTCGGTTTCGACCCGAAGTCGGACCATGAGTCGCTGGTCAAGGAAGGGCGAGGCCGGAGGGTCTTCCCGCCCGCTCCCTCGGCCAGCCTGCTGCTCAGGAAACCCACGGCGCAGATCCCCCACGGGGGCGGCAAGAAGTTCGCGATCGGCTCGCCCGAGTACAACACCCTGGTCCGCTGGATCGGCCAGGGGATGCCGTTCGGGATCGGGAAAGAACCCGAACTTGTCCGGCTCGCCGTCGAGCCGTCGAGGCGGATCATCCCCCGGAACGGCCGCCAGCAGCTCCGCGTCATGGCCCATTATGGCGACGGGACTTCGGTCGACGTCACCCGCCTGGCGCAGTACCAGTCGAACGCCGCCGACCTGGCCGAGGTCGACCCGAAAGGGATCATCAGGACGCTGGATGGGGTCGGCGAGGCCGCGATCATGGCGAGGTTCGGCGGGCTGGTCGGGGTCGCACGGGCCACGATCCCGAGCGGGTCCGATGGTCCCAGGTGGGACGATCCGGCGTCGCGCAACTTCATCGATCCCCTGCTGTTCCGCAAGCTCCGCGAGCTGGGACTGGCCCCTTCGGAAGCCTGCACCGACGCCGAATTCGCCCGCCGGTCGTCGCTGGACATCTGCGGCGTCTTGCCGAGCCCGGCCGAGGTCGTCGCGTTCGAGGCCGACACCTCCCCGCAAAAACGAACCCAATGGGTCGATCGCCTGCTCGCCCGACCCGAGTACGCCGACCTGTTCGCGATGAAGTGGTCGGCGATCCTCAAGAACAAGCGAGCGTTGGGCCAGGTCTCGCAGCCGGGGACGTTCGCGTTCCACGGCTGGATTCGCCAATCTCTCGCCGAGAACAAGCCTTATGACAAATTCGTCGCCGAGATCGTCGCCGCCCGGGGAGACGCGAACACGAATCCGCCCGTCGTCTGGTATCGCCAGGCCGCCACGGTCGAGGAGCGGGTCGACGACTCGGCGCAGCTCTTCCTCGGCATCCGCATCCAGTGCGCCCGGTGCCACCACCACCCGTTCGAGAAGTGGAGCCAGGACGACTATTATGGCTTCGCTTCGCTCTTCTCCCGGGTCGGCACCAAGCCCGGCCCCGACCCGACCTCGCCGAGGCTCTACACCCTGGCCGCCGGCATGGCCTCGAACCCCCTGACCGGCGAGGCTCGCAAGCCCAAGCCATTGGGGGCACCCGAGTTGCCCGACCTCGGCCCCTTCCGGGACCCCCGCGCCGAGCTGGTCGAGTGGCTCAAACAGCCCGACAACCCGTTCTTCGCCCGGACGCTGGTCAACCGCTACTGGAAGCACTTCATGGGCCGGGGGCTGGTCGAGCCCGAGGACGACATGCGGGTGAGCAACCCCCCGAGCAACCCCGAACTGCTCGACGCCCTGGCCGACGATTTCGTCAAGCACGGCTACGACCTCAAGCGACTGGTCCGGACGATCGCCACCAGCCGGGCCTACGACCGGTCGAGCCAGCCCAACGCGTCGAACGAGTCCGACCGCCGGAACTTCGCCCGCTTCTACCCCCGCCGGCTCCCGGCCGAGGTCCTGCTCGACGCCGTGGGGGTCGTCACCGGCTCCCCCGAGAAGTTCGCCGACCTGCCCGCCTCGTTCCGGGCCACCCAGCTCCCCGACGAGGGCTTCGCCTCCTACTTCCTCGACGTCTTCGGCCGTCCCAAGAGGGAAAGCGTCTGCGAGTGCGAGCGCTCGACCGAGGCCAACCTCTCGCAGACCCTCCACCTGCTCAACTCCGACGACGTCAACGGCAAGCTCACCCTCGATTCAGCCAGGGCCGCGAAGCTGGCTTCGGATGGGCGGGACGTCGGGGAGAAGGTCGAAGAACTCTACCGCGTGGCCCTCGCCCGCAGGCCGACCGATGATGAGAAGGCGGAGTGCGTGGCGTTCCTGGAGAAGAGGAAGGCCGCCGGGCAATCGCGGCAGGGGTTTGAGGATCTGATCTGGACGTTGATCAATACGAAGGAATTTTTGTTCATCCAGTAAACCCGCAGGACACGTCCTGCCGGATGAAGTCGGGCGAACGGCAAGTCTTACCCTGCGTGCGCTCATTTACTCCGGAATTTCACGCCCGAATGGGTGTCTACGTCAGATTAGGCGGTGGAAAACGATGAAAGACGCTACGCTTGAAATTGATGGACACACCATCAGTGTGTTGGAAGGCCCTTACCTTAACGCGGGAATTCCCACTTCGGATGCGAGCGACTTCGCGTCCGTGTTAGTCGGAATGCTCGATCAGATGCGTGTCTTTGCGGCCAAACAGTATCTGGCGATCTACAATGATACCTGGCGGGAAGAAGATGGTCCGATCCTGTCGGCGGACGAGTTCTGCTCTCGCCTCATCCGACCTTCGATCGTCTTGTATGATGAGATCGGAGCGGCAGCGATCTATTTCGAAGATTGCGACATGTTTGCAGGTCACTCAATCGAAGTCTCAATTGACTCGGGCGAAATTGTACGTGTTTCACTCGTAGGGTGATACCACAAGTCTCGCATCCTAGGTCTCGATCCAACGTTTCCCCGAAGCTGGGTCTCGACCCAGAGTACGATGATTCGTGGTGAGATCAGCCAGGGCCAACAATACCGGAAACAGCGGAGGGGCACCTCGCGATGAAAGTCGCCACTTACGAAGGCATCGTCGAGAATGGTCAGATCAAGTTCTCCGAAGCACCCCGCCTTCCCGAGCATGCGAAAGTTTACGTCGTCGTTGCGGGAGTCGAAGAGATCTCAGGATCTCACATGAGAAGCCCTCGGCTTGCTCAGTCTGAGCGAGCGGGGGACTTCGCCAAGGAGGTGATCGAGGAGCCGGGAAATGCCGTCGTACGATGACCGCCGATTTGTCCCCCCGGCGCCGGTCGCGTCGGTCGTCATCCGAGATCCGGACCGGAATGAGGAAGTTGTGAATGTCCCGATGCTCATCGATACCGGCGCGGATGCAACCTTGTTGCCCGGACCCGTCGTCGCGTCGCTCGGCATCTCGGGGACGGGCGAACGCTATCAGTTGGTGGCGTTCGACGGCACAGTCAGCGATTCGGAAGCCGTTCGCGCCGATCTCGTCTTCCTCAAACGGCGGTTCCGCGGGCGATATCTACTGATCGAGGCCGAGGTCGGGGTGCTCGGCCGCGACGTCTTGAACCATCTCCGATTGCTGTTGAACGGTCCGGATTCGCGGTGGGAGGATTGGACATCGGCGAAGAGGGACGCTTGACCTGGCGATGCAACCCTTCCCTGGTCTCTGGAGGCTTGGCTCATGCTCGACATCTTCAGCAATCGCTACGGCTCGTGCGACGGCGTGAGCCGGCGGAACTTCCTCCGGGTCGGGGCGCTCGGGATGGGGTCGCTCACCTTGCCGGGGTTGCTCCGGGCGCGTGTCGAGGCCGCGCAGGCCGGGAAGTCGCCTTCGAGCACGGCGGTGATCCAGGTGGTTCTCAGCGGCGGCCCCTCGCACATGGAGACGTGGGACCCGAAGCCGGAGGCTCCGACCGGGTATCGGACGGACGTCAAGGCGACGGCGACTCGAATCCCGGGCTTCAGCGTCAGCGAGCTGATGCCCGGGCATGCGCGATCCATGGAGCGGATGGCGATCCTGCGGAGCCTGACGCATGAGACCTCGGACCACTTCGCCGGGCTGCACTGGATCTTGACCGGGTTCGCCTCGACCCAGCAGCAGCAGAACAAGAACGAGCGGCCGAGCATCGGGTCGGTCGTGGCGAAGCTGAAGGGCGCGAACGGGCCGGGGGTGCCGGCCTATGCGGCGATGTCGGAAGGGGCGATCTTCGGCGGGCTGTTCCAGGGGGGCTCGTACCTCGGGCCGGGGTACAACCCGTTCAACCTCGACGGCGACCCCTCGGGCGACATGAAGGTCCGCAACCTGGAGCCGCCCAAGGGGTTGACGCTCGACCGGTTGGAGGATCGCAGGACTCTCCTGAGCCGGCTCGACACGATCAACCGTCGCCGCGACCGCTCCGGCACGATGGACGGGCTCGACCGGTTCACCGCGCAGGCTTACGAGATGGTCACCGGCCCGGCCGCCCGCCAGGCTTTGGATTTGAGCCGGGAAGACCCTCGCCTCCGCGACCGCTACGGCCGGACCCGGATCGGCCAGAGCTGTCTGCTGGCCCGCCGGCTGGTCGAGTCGGGCGTGACATTCGTCACCATCGCCGAGGGGAACTGGGACCACCACGCCACCGTCGCCCAACTCTGCCGCCAGCAGGTCCCGCCGCTGGACGCCGCCGTTTCGTCGCTGGTGAACGACCTGTATGATCGAGGTCTGGCCGAGAGTGTGCTGGTGGTCGTCTGGGGCGAGTTCGGCCGGACCCCTCGGCTCAACGGCTCGGGCGGGCGCGACCACTGGCCGGGCAGCATGAGCGCGATGCTCGCCGGCGGCGGCCTCAAGATGGGCCAGGTCATCGGCGCCACCAACCGAAAGGGCGAACAGCCGACCGAGCGGCCCCTCCGACCCGAGGACGTGATCCGGACCGTCTATCACGTCCTGGGGATCGACCCCCACCACGAATTCCCCAACGAGGCCGGCCGCCCGATGGCCGTCATGAACCAGGGCCGGCCGATCGCGGAACTCATTTGACGGAGAATTGAACCGCCAAGACGCCAGGATCGCCAGGAGGAGACGGAGAGGACGAGGAGAGAATGCAGGGAAGGCCGGTGAAGATCGGGCCGGAGAGAATCCCAGAGTCGAGACGCTGTTACGCTTCTCTCCTCCTTTCCTCTGTACCCTCTTGGCGACCCTGGCGTCTTGGCGGTTCAATTCTCTTTGACCTTCACCCTGAACCTCCCTCCCGGATGGCCCCCGAGCATGACCGCGTTTTCCCTCCTGGCCTTGATCGTCATCGCCGCCGATCCGCCCACCCCGATCGCCGTCGCGGTGCCGAATCGCGACAAGCCGGTGAGCTATGTCTCGGAGGTCTCGGACGTCTTCGACGCCAAGTGCGTCGGCTGCCACAATGCGGCGAAGGCGGGCGGCAAGCTGCTGATGGAAGATGTCGCCGGGCTGCTCAAGGGGGGCAAGCATGGGCCGGCGATCCGGCCGGGTCAGGCGGAGGACAGCCTCCTGTTCAAGATGGCCGCGCACCGGGTCGAGCCGGTCATGCCCCCGGCTGACAAGAAGGACCAGGCGCCGCTCACTCCCGAGGAACTCGGCCTGCTCAAGCTTTGGATCGACGCCGGGGCGAAGGACGACTCGGCCGAGCACCCCGAGCCGGTCCCGATCACCCTGGGCGACCTGCCGGCCGGGGTCCGTCCGATCGTCGCCGTGGACCTGACCGCCGACGGCAAGCTCGTCGCGGCGGGGCGGGGGAACCGGGTGTTCGTCTACGACGTGGCCTCGGGCAAGGAGATCGCCTCACTGGGCGGCCACAAGGACATCATCCAGTCGATCCGGTTCGGCCCCGACGGCAAGAAGCTGGCGGCCGGGAGTTACGAGGTCGTCACCGTCTGGGACCTCCCCGAGGACACGAAGCAACCGATCGGCGAGCCGAAGACGTTCGGCCCGCACGTCTTCCGGGTCCTGACGATCGACTTCAGCCCGGATGGGAAATTGATGGCGACGGGCGGCGGCGAACCGTCCCGATCGGGCGAGGTCAAGGTCTGGGACGTGGCCTCGGGCAAGCTCGTCCGGTCGCTCGACGGGCTCCATTCCGACACCGTCTTCGGCGTCCGGTTCAGCCCGGACGGGGCGAAGCTCGCCACGGCCTCGGCCGATAAATTCCTCAAGGTGATCCGGTCCGAGGACGGCAAGGACCTGAAGTCGTTCGAAGGGCACACCCACCACGTCCTGGCCGTGGACTGGTCGGGCGACGGCAAGCAGATCGTGACCGGCGGGGCCGACAACGTGCTCAAGGTCTGGGACTTCGAGACCGGCGAGCAGCTCCGGACCCTGCAAGCGGCCGGCAAGCAGGTCACGGCCGTCCGCTGGGTGCCGGGCAAGCCGCTGGTCGCGGGCGCCTCGGGCGACTCGACCGTCAAGTACTGGAACCCGAACGGCAACGGCAACGTCGTCCGGACCTTCACCGGGCCAAGTGACTTCGTCTTCGGCGTCGCCACCTCCAAGGACGGCAAGGTCGTCGCCGCCGGCGGTGCCGACGGCAACCTGTTCCTCTGGAACGGGGATGACGGCAAGGTCATCCGCAAGGTCGAGCCGGAGAAGGAGGCCAGGCCGCCGGGTTGATCGGATCATCCCGGCAGCCCGCCCCGGCCCCCGATCAGGCGTTGGTATTGCCCTGGCCGTTGCCCGCGACCAGGTTCCCGACGACCGTGGTGCCGGCGTTCTGGCCCTGGCTGAAGACCCCATAGCCCGTGTTGTAGACGATCTGGTTGCCCAGGCCCGGCGCCCCGCCGATCCTGGCCTTGATGGCGTTGACGAGCTTCACCCCGTCGCCCGCATTCTGGGCGATCGTGTTGGATTGGGCCTTCGTGCCCGTCGCGACGCCGGAGATGAGGAGGCCGTCCTGGCCGTTGCCCCGGATCGTATTCCCCGCCGCCGGGACGCCGATCTGGTTGTTCGGGCCGTCGGTCACCACGACCCCGCCCCCGGCGTTGTCGGAGATCACGCTCCCCACGACCCTGTTGCCCGACGAGCCCTGGATCGTGAGGCCGGCCCCCTGGTTGTCCTCGATGAAGACCTGGTCGACGAGCCGGGACCCGCCGATGGTGGTCTTCGACGTGCCCGGGCCGAGCAGGACGCCGCCCAGAGTGTTCGGCAGCGCGTTGACCCCGAAGCCGCCGGTGCCGACGTTCGTGTGGAAGATGGTGTTGTCGTGGGCGTGGCCGATGACCTCGATCCCGTAGCCGTCGTTCGACGAGACGGTGTCTTGCTGCTCGATCGAGGCCTGGAACCCGCCGATCGTATTGCCGTGGGCGTTGCCGTCGATCACGATCCCGCTCCCGCCGTTGGAGAGCGCCGACTCGATGTTGGTGACGGTCCCCACGGCGGTATCCTCCACCGTGACGCCGGTGGCGTTGCCGCCGATCTCGATCCCGTTGCCGAGGTTGCCCGAGATGATGCTGGTCCGGATCAGGTTGCTGCCGCCGGTCGAGGTGATCAGGATGCCGTCGAGCCTGTTCGGGGCCGCGCCCAGGAAGGCGTAGAGGCCGCCGAACGTGTTGAAGCTGGTGAACCCGCTGGCCGTGTCCTTGACCTCGATCCCGTTCTTGTCGTTGCCCGCGATCACGTTGCCCAGCGGGATCACGCCGCCGACCTGGGTCTGCTCCGACGAGCCCGAGACCAGCAGGCCATCGCCGCCGTTGGCCACGATGGTCGCATTGTCGGCGCCGACGCCCATGAAGTTGGCGTGGACCGTCGTGTTGTTCGAATTGGTGATCCGGAGGCCGTTGCCGCCGTTGCCGCTGATGACGTTGTAGTAGACGAAGGGCTTATCCTTGAGGGTGCAGCCGATGAGCTGGTTGCCGCTGGCGCCCACGATCGCGACGCCGTCGAGCCGGTTGCCCAGCGCCGAGTTCCCCGAGGCCGCCGTGCCGATGAAGTTGCCGCTGAGCGTGTTCCGGGTGGCCTTGCCGGTGATCAGGACGCCGTTGGCCTGATTCCCGGAGATCAGGTTCCCCTGAGGGGGTCGCACGAAGACGCCGCCCGTCGGGTCGTTCCCGGCGCTCGCGCTGCCGCCGATCGTGTTGCCCGAGGCCCCCCGGGTGATGAGGATGCCGTTCCGGCCGTTGCCGATCGCGACCGTCCCGCTCGCGTCCGTCCCGATGAAGTTCATGGCGACGGTGTTGCCCTTCCCGCCGTCGATCTCGATGCCGTTGCCGCCGTTGCCGCTGATGACGTTCGAGAGGGCGAAGCTCGTCGAGGGATTCACCCGGCCGATCAGGTCGCCATGCGACGAGGAATTGATCGTTATTCCGTTACCACGGTTGCCGGCCGCCGTCTGCCCGCCCGCCAGCAGCCCGATGTCGTTCCCCTGGACCGTCACGGACGACGCCGACAGCGTGACCCCGGCCCCGCCGGCGCCCACGAGCGACAGCGACTCCAGGGCCGAGCCGTCGGAACCCCGGGCGAACTGCAATCCTCGCGTCCCTTGAAAGTTGACGGTCACGGCCGGCGTGCCCTGGAAATCCGGGGCGCTGGTGCCGTCGATCGTCACGGTGTGCTTGATCGCCGGGAGCGATTGCTTGCCGACCTGGATCGTGCCGGCAACCCCGAAGTCGATGGTGTTCGGGCCCGGGACGTTGTTCGAGTCGAGGATGGCCTGGCGGAGAGAGCCCGCGCCCGAGCTGTTGAGATTGGAGACCTGGAACGTCGAAAGGAGTTCGCGCCCCTCCAGCGCCTCAATGCCGCCGGGGATCGAGAGTCGCGCCGGTCGGGGCACGGGGCGAGCGGTCGTCCTGAATCGCTTCGATCCGGGACGATTCAGTCGGTGGGATGGCGTCATGGTTCGACCTTCGTCTCGTAATTGGCCCGGACCGCCTCACGCTGGCCGCACCTCGATCTCTCTGACGACGGGCGAGGTCAGACCATCGAAGGGATCAGCCTCGAGGCTCTCTGGAGCCGAGGAGAGGTTCATGGCGATCGTTCGCTCAGGTAAGCCTAGGACGGGAAACAGGACGGGGCAAATTGGGGATTTGACGTCTACTCTCGGTCGAATTCCGGGGACGAGGGCCGTCGCGGGAAGGGCTGAGTGGCGAAACCGCATCCATCGTCCGATAAGACGATCTGGGATGGAGGCGTCGGCCGGTCGGCTCGAAGTCGGGTTGCCGGGTTTCGCCGCTTGGATTACGATCCGCCATCCTGACATCGCCCGGGTCTCTTCCGGACCTCCGCCCCACGATCGGGCCGGTCGGGTCTCCCGGCTCCCGTCAGCTCCTTTCAGGGAAGAAGGGAAGACGCACGTGGCCGCCACTTTGGAACAACTCGCGGCCCTGGTCCGGGGCCGGCTGGAGGGGGACGGCAGCGTCCCGATCAACTCGGCCCGCCCGGTGGGCGAGGCCGGGCCGGGCGACATCACGTTCATCGAGAGCGAGCGGTACGCGAAGCTCCTCAGGGCGTCGCCCGCCTCGGCCGCGATCGTCGGCCCGCATTTCCGAGGGTCGGCCAAGCCCGAGATGCCGGTCATCGAGGTCGAAGACCCGATCGGCGCGTTCATCGCCGTCCGGACCCACCTCGTCGGCACCGGCAAGCCGCGCTGGACCGGCGTGCATCGAATGGCCGCCGTCGCCGATTCGGCGGTGATCGGGCGGGATGTCGCGGTCCACGCCTTCGTCGCGATCGGCGAGGACGTCACCGTCGGCGACGGCTCGACGCTCCACCCCGGCGCGGTGATCGGCGACCGCTGCAAGCTGGGCAAGGGGGTCATCATCCACCCCAACGCCGTGCTCTACGCCGACGTCGTCCTCGGCGACCGCGTCGAGGTCCACGCCGGGACCGTCCTCGGCGGCGACGGATTCAAGTACCACATGGTCGAAGGGCGGCACGTCAAGGTCCCGCACACCGGCGGGGTCGAGATCGGCGACGACGTCGAGATCGGCTCGAACTGCACGATCGACCGGGCGACCTTCGAGACCACCCGGATCGGCGAGGGGACCAAGGTCGACAACCTCGTCATGATCGGCCACAACAACCAGATCGGCCGGCACAACCTGCTCTGCGGCCAGGTCGGCATCGCGGGCAGTTGCAAGACCGGCGACTACGTCGTCATGGCCGGCCAGGCCGGGATCAAGGACCATACCGAGATCGGCGAGAAGGTCATGATCGGCGCCCAGGCGGGGGTCCACCGGAACGTCCCCGCCGACCAGACCGTGCTCGGCTCGCCCGCGATCCCGGTCCGCGAGCAGCGGCGGATCTTCCAGATGATCGCCCGCCTGCCCGACATGCACCGGCACGTCCGCGAGATGGCCGCGCAGCTCGCCCTGCTCACAGCCTCCGTGCCGCCGGCTTCTCAGGCCGACACGGAGGACGACCCGACAGGTTTCTGAGTCCGTCCTAGGCTTGGCCTCGGCCCGATGCCGTTAAGGACCGCCGATCCAATAACTTCCCGATTCGCGGGGGAAGCCTTTGGAGTGCGGGAGCTTGCTCCCGCTTTTTTGGAGGGAGCTTGCTCCCGGATCTGAGCGGCGTCCGCCGCCGGGAGCAAGCACCCGGGGACAAAGCGGGAGCAAGCTCCCGCACTCCAAAACAGGAAGTTATTGAATCGGCGGTCCTAAACGAAGTGCAACCTCAACCTGACGATCTTTCTGTCTCCCTTCTCCCCCTGGGAGAGGGGCCGGGGGTGAGGGGCGTCGCATCTCCAGTGAGGCTCAAACGGGCCGATTCGGAATCCGCGGGTGGCGACACGACCCTCACCCCGACCCTCTCCCTGCGGAAGAGGGGGGTAGAAAACGCCGACGATCCAAATCGTCTCGAAATGGGGAGGATTCCCATGCCCTCGAACCGAGTGAAGGTCCTGGTTTTCGCGTCGCTGGCGGTCGCCGTGCTGGCGACGTCCGCCCCGCTCGGCCCCGCGTCCGCCGGTCCGATCTCCGACATGCTCGCCCGCCACCGACAGCAGCGGTCGATGAGGCTGCCGCCGCCCGACAAGCCGTTCACGATCAAGCCGTACAAGGACCCCAACGCTCCGAGCCTGACGCAACGGTTCAAGCAGCGGTTCAGCCTGAAGCGTGGGGCGTCCGACTCCTCCTCCCCGATGCATGAAGATTCGGGCGTCATCAAGACCTCGAAATGACCGCTCCTATCCGCTCGGAGGCCGGGCCGGTGTCGCTGCTTTCCACGAATCGACGGTCGAGGGGCAAGCTGTCGTCGGGCCCTCCGGAGGGGCGGATCGGGCTGCTGGCCGGGAGCGGCCGGTTCCCGATCCTGTTCGCCGAGGCCGCCCGTCGCCAGGGACTCAAGGTCGCCTGCGTCGGCATCCGCTACGAGGCCCCCGAAGTCCTGGCCGACCTCTGCGACTCGTTCGAGGTCGTCGGCGTCTCGAAGCTCGGCGGGATGATCCGCTCGTTCAAGCGCCAGGGGGCCCGCCGGATCGTGATGGCCGGCAAGGTCACGAAGAGCGTGATGTACACGCCCGGCCGGATCGTCCGGCTCTGGCCCGACCTCCGGATGATCCGGTTCTGGACCCGGAACCTCCGCGACAAGCGCGACGACTCGATCCTGCTCGGGGTGATCGCCGAGTTCGAGCGGGACGGGATGACCTTCGCCTCGGCCCTCGACTACTGCCCGGAGCTGCTCGTGACCCAGGGAGTGCTGACCCGCAGGCGGCCCACCGCCGCCGAGTTGAAGGACGTCGAGTTCGGCTGGATGCTCGCCAAGGAGATGGGCCGCCTCGACGTGGGGCAGTCCGTCGCCGTCAAGGAGAGCGCCGCCGTCGCCGTCGAGGCCATCGAGGGGACCGACCGCTGCATCGAGCGCGCCGGCCAGCTCTGCCGTGCCGGCGGCTGGACCCTCGTCAAGGTCGCCAAGCCCCAGCAGGACATGAGGTTCGATGTCCCCACCGTGGGCGTCACCACGATCGAGAACCTCCACAAGGCCGGTGCCAGGGTCCTCGCCATCGAGGCCGGCAAGACGATCGTCATCGACCAGCCGGACGTGGTGGCCCTGGCGGATCGGTACGGGATGTCGATCGTGGCGATGGATGGATCGGCGGCCTCGGGGTGACGCTGGACGTCATCCGCCGGTCGCCTCCCGGGCGCGCCGTCTGACATCGTCCCACGACGCATGTTTCACCGAGCCGGATTCGATCTCGGCCGAACGTTGCTCGATCCTCTCCCGCCAGGATTCGTCGAACGGGATTTCATCCGGCAGCGGCCACATGAAGGCCGGGTCCGAAGGGCCACGCCGGCTGGTTTTCGTCCGCCCTCGCCGCTTTCCGACGAAGAGCACCAGGAGAAACCCCACAGCCACGATGGCCAGGGAAGTTGGCCATGGGTGCCGTTGGATGAACTGGAAGCTGCCCGGTTTCGACTCCTCGCGTTTTCTTTTCGAGATCCGCGAGAATGTGATCGGGAAGAACGACTGCGGGTAGTCGGCGACGTATTGTAACTCATTGGTGCGATTGACATAAACCCGAGCGCGATTCCCCGGCGCGGGCGCCGCCTGGTAATTGACCAGCGAGCTGCAACCGAATGCCAGAAAAGGCGGGTACTCAACCTCTTCGCTCGTCTTTGGCGAATGGAAGTGGATGTAGGCCACGTCGCCGGGTTGAACGCCCTGACCTTTTTCGACCTTCGTGACATCCAACTCGGCCAAGTAATGGTTCAGGGTCCGGCGGCCCTCGGCAGGACTCGTTATCGGGTCGGATTTCAACGGGCGGATTTCCCGGATTATCCCGACGAGGACATGGGTCGAGGTTTCCTCCTGGGCCTTCGACGTGTAAACGTAGGTGTTCGGCTCGAAGCCCGCTCGGGCGATGGCCGCAGTGAACAGAAGGAAGGCCGGGCCGATCGCGAGCGTTGAACGTCTCATCAATTCCCCCGTTCGAGCCCGGTTTAGGTTCCCTGGGCGACTTTCGGCACCCGGCCGGCCTCGACGGCCCGGACGATGATCTCGGCGGCGATGGGCAGGCCGAGGCTCTGCGAGTCGAGGACGAGGTCGTAATTGTGCGGGTCGTTCTCGTCGACCCGGTACATGGTCCGGACGAAGTGGGCCCGGCGGCGGTCGAGGTCCCTCGCGGCCCGGCGGGCGGTCCGGACCGAGACGCCCATCCGCTCGGCCAGGCGGGCGGCTCGGGCCTTCATCGGGGCGACGACCCGGATTAGCAGGGTCTCTTCCCTGGGCAGGAGGAACCCGGCGCCTCGGCCGATGATGATCGAGTCGCCCGCCCGGCCGATCGCCTCGACGAGCTTGGCCAGGTGGTCGAGGTAGGCTTCCTGCGGGGCGTAATGCTCCTCGCGGAGGGGCAAGATCCAGTCCTGGACGACGCTCGGGGCCAGCTCGTCGAAGGCGCGGACCTCGTCGGTCGCCAGCTCCATCCGCTGCGCGATCGCCTCCAGCAACTCGTGGTCGAAGACCTTCCAGTCGAGCCGGGTGCCGATCATCCGGCCGATCGTCCCGGCGCCGGAGCCGGTCTCGCGGCTGATGCAGACGTTGCGGAACCTCGCGACGGGCTCCGCCGAGCCGGCCGGCTCCCTGGGCTTGGCGACCTTGCCGAACAGCCAGCGCGAGACGGTCTTCGGCCAGCCCAGGATGCGGCCCGGCTCAGATCCTTCGGGCTTCGGCGACGGTTCGGGCGAGGCCATGCGACGGGCCCTCGGGAAAGAAATGCAGGAGCCCCGGCGGCGACCTTACCCAGTCTAGGACGGGTCATGTCGAAAGGGAAGACGACCTCGCCCAGGGCCCCTCGGCGTGTAACCGTTACAATTCCTCAAGGCCGAGCGATGAGCCGGGAAAATCGCCGGGATTTCCTCAAGTCGGATCGTGTCAAGAGTTACGCTCGAACCCATCCGCCTCGTCCCATCGACCGGCACGGGCTTTGCCTTGAATCTTTTCCGAACGCCGCCCGCTCGATTTCGGGCCGAGGCCACGGCGGGCGAGACTCGGAAGGGAGATGGACCGCATGATGCGAAACCGACGCCGCACGCTCCTCTGGATGAAGGATCTCCTGGACCACATGAACCAGTGCCACGAGCAGCTCCAGTGGGCCGCCGACGGGCCCACCGAGGAATATCTGGCCGAGACCCTGATGGTCAACCTCTCGGAATGCCAGAAGCTCTGCGAGGAGCTCAAGGGAGGGCCCCGGAAGGGGGCCAGCATGGTGGGCTCGGCCTGACCGAAGGCCGGCGGCTCGCGTCCCTTGCGGAAGACGCGGGCGGCCGTTACCCTGATCCGGGCCAGGGCTGGGGCGACCTCGCCCCGCTCTCCGGCCGATCCGATCAGGAGCCTCTCGCCATGTCCGCGCCCGATGCCCGGCCCGTCGTCGAGTTCACGGTCGACTCGCTCCGGGTCGTCGTCCACGAGGACCGGGCGAAGATGGGTCGGGCCGCGGCCGACGAGGTGGCGCGGGCCATCGCCGCCCGCCAGGCGGTCGCCCCCCGGGCGAACATGATCTTCGCCGCCGCGCCGAGCCAGGACGAATTCCTCGCCGGGCTGGTCGCCTACAAGGGAATCGACTGGACGCGGGTAATCGGCTTCCACATGGACGAGTACCTCGGCCTCGGGCCCGACCATCCGGCCTCGTTCCGCCGGTATCTCCAGGAGCACCTGTTCCGCTGGGCCGGCCTGGAGGGGGATCGGCTCCGGCTGATCCCCGGCGAGGAGGCCGACCGGCCGCTCCGGACGGCCCTCGCCTACGAGCAACGCCTGCTCGACGAGCCGACCGACATCGTCTGCGCCGGGATCGGCGAGAACGGCCACCTGGCGTTCAACGACCCGCCCGTCGCCGACTTCCTCGACCCGGTCCTGG
>JAJYDH010000391.1 GCA_021777685.1 Planctomycetota bacterium
CACGCCCAGGAAGAGAACCAGATCATAGACCCCGTCGGCCGTCTCCGGGGTGATCGAGTGGACCTCGCAATCGACGTCCTCGACGTTCGAACCGAGGGTCCGGCGGGCGAGTTCGAACCCCCTGCGGCCGATCGTCGGGTCGTTCCAGACGACGTGGTCGAGCGCGACGACCCGTTTGGCCCCGCGCCTCTCGGCCTCGAACGAGAAGAACCCGTCCCAGGCCCCGATGTCGAGCACCGACCAGCCGGTCAGGTCCGCCGGCATCCCGACCTGCGGGAGCTTGGCCCGGGTGTCGGTCCCTCCTCGAGTCACCACCCCGTGACCCAGGTCGATGGTGTGCCACCAGTGGATCGCGTTGACCTGATCTTGCAACGTCCCCATCGCCGAATCGGTCGCCATTCCGCATCTCCTCCTTGATAAGGCCCAGGGCGTCCCGAGGATCGCGCGGAGGCTACGGCAATGCGACGTCCGTGTCAACGCGGGAACGAGCGGGTAGCAGTCAGCGGTTAGCGGGCGGCAAAAGACAGGGACGCAAGCGTCGACTCCGAACTATCTTCTACCCGCTACCCGCTACCCGCTACCCGCTACCCGCTACCCGCTACCCGCTCTCAGGACTTCGGCTTCAGTTCGAACTTGTGGGCCTTGGGCTGGGCGGCGGCTCGCTGCTCGGCGAGGATCTCGCCTTCGAAGGCGTCGAGCCCTTCGAGGGCCTTGGCGAAGCCGGGGGTCTTGGCGTAGGACTGGTTGGGGACCTGGAAGCTCCTCCAGCGATCATTGTGGGCCTTGGCCCGCTTGAGGGTGAGTTGGTGGACGGCGGCGGCCTGCTTGGCCATCGGCGTGGCGAGGGTGGCCAGGTTCGCACCCTCGGCGAGCTGGGCCTTGGTGAAGGTCCCGACGACCTCGCCGTCGATCGAAAGGTTATAGCTGTCGGCGTCGAGGCCGACGACCTTGACGACCTCGCGGTCGAGGCCGGCGACGATGTCGGACGAGCGCACGGCCAGATCGGTCGGGCCGTCCTTGAGGTCGATCGGGAACGGCAGGGCCTCGTCGAGCTGTTCCCACCGGACCGAGCCGTCGGCGGCGGCCAGGTCCGTCACCTTGGCGTTCTCGGCCGCCGTCGTGGTCGGGGCCTCCTTGCCGTTCCGGGCGTCGATGGCGACGTAGGAGACGGTCGAGGGGGCGTTCCACGCCTTGAGCAGGGCGTAGGCCATCAGCAACTGGCCGCCGGGGCCGGGGTGGACGCGGTCGGGGTTGAGCTTCACGGCCCCCTCGGGGTCGCTCTCGAACGCCTTCTTGGTCGCGTCGACGACCAGCGTGTTGAGGTCGGCGAAGTCGACGCCGGACTTGCTCGCCAGGTCCTTGACGAAGTCGCCGTAGCGGATCAGGACCGAGTTGTACCCCTCCTCGAACTTCGGCTTGCGGGTGACGTCGTCGTAGGGCGACGGCTTGATCAGCGTGAGCCGGACGCCCGGATTGTCGGCCTTGAGCTTCTCGACCATGTGCCGGTAGCCCTCGGCGTAGGTGTTGAAGATCGTGTCGCGGAAGGGCTGGTAGCTCGCGTCGTTCATGCCGAGCATGATCGTCACGACGGTCGGCTTGTACGCGGTCACGTCGCGGTCGAGCCGGAGGTCGATCGGCCCGCCACCGCCGCCGGTCACGCGGTCGCCGCCCCAGCCCGAGTGGACGAAGGTCAGGTTCGCCTTGGGGAACCGGGTGACGGCATAGGTCTCGGTGAACGTGGTGTAGAGCCGCTGGTCGGTGATGCTGTCGCCATAGAAGACGACCCGGTCGCCATCCTTGAGGTAGAACTGGCACTCCGCCTTCGAAAGGCCCGGCAGGGCGAACAGCAAGGCGAGAACGACGACGCGCGCGGACCTCATGCGTGGCTCCTCCGTCTGGTGATGATCTCGGCGAGGCGGGGTGTCTGGGCAGACCCAGGAACGATGATAGAACGACGGTCGGCCCATTCCTAGCGCCGACCGGCCCGAAGGCGCCGGGTTCTCTTCCGGCGAGCGGAGCGAGACTCCGGCTCTGGCGAGCGGAGCGAGACTCTGGCTCCCTCTCCCTCCGGGAGAGGGTTGGGGTGAGGGGCGTCGCCGGTCGAGTGATGTCCGAGCGAGCCCCGGCTTCCGGCCCAAGGGCGATGCGGCGCCCCTCACCCCCGGCCCCTCTCCCAGAGGGAGAGGGGAGGCAAAACGTGCCAACTCAAGGCGCCAGGCGTTCGATCCGCCAGGTCCCCTCGGGCGTCTTCCGGTAGGCGACGCGGTCGTGGAGCCGGCTCCTCCGGCCCTGCCAGAACTCGAAGGATTCGGGGACGAAGCGGTAGCCTCCCCAGTGCGACGGACGGGGGATCTCCTCGCCGGGGAAGCGGGCCTTGATCGCTTCGAGTTCGGCCTCCAGCGCACGGCGGTCGGGGACGACCTCGCTCTGGTTCGAGATCCACGCGCCGAGCTTCGAGCCCAGGGGACGGCCCTGGAAGTACTCGTCCGACTCCGCCTCGGTGGCGAGGACGATCCGCCCCTCGACCCGGACCTGACGCTCCAGCGGCTGCCAGAAGAAGACGAGCGAGGCGAACGGGTTCGCCGCGATCTCCCCCCCCTTGCGGCTCCGGTAGTTGGTGAAGAAGACGAATCCCCGCTCGTCGAATCCGCGCATCAGGACGATCCGGGCCGAGGGCCGGCCTTCCGGGGTCGCCGTGGCGAGCGTCATCGCGTAGGGCTCGGCGATCCCGGCCGCGGTCGCCTGCTCGAACCAGGCATGGAACTGTCGGATCGGATCGGGGTCGACCGCCGACTCGTCGAGGCTGGATTTCTCGTAATCGTGGCGAAGGTTGATCGACGGCATGACTCGGCTCGCTTCTGGGTTCCCGGGCCGGCGAGCGGCCCCGGCCCTGGCGTCGATCGTACCATCTTGACGGTGCACTTGCCCGCCCGAGTCGCATCAGCCGGCCCCATCCCTTGTCGATCGGGCCGATGACGGATAACGTCGACCCGGGCGGCGACCTGACCTCGGGCTCGGGATCATCCATGCGTCTGAAGTTAACCTCGGCGAGCCGGGACGTCGGCACGGCCTTTTTCGAGATCCCACCGTTCGAGCCCCACCCGCTCATGCCGTCGGGGCATCTCCAGACGATCCTCAGCCGCTACCTGCCGGGCCTGCCGGGCCGGCTGGCCTCGGTGGACCACGTCGTCGGGCTTTCCGACGGCGACCGGCTGCTCGTCCACGACTCGGTCCCCGAGGGCTGGCGAGCCGGCCGGCCGATGGTCCTGATCGTCCACGGCCTGGGCGGGGACGCCGGCGGGATCGACCTGGTCCGGCTCGGGATGCGGATGGTCGACCTCGGCTCTCGGGTGGTCCGGATGAACCTCCGGGGGGCCGGGCCGGGATTCGGGCTGGCTCGCCGCCTCTATTCGGGCGCGAGCCGCGACGAGGTCCGGGCGGTCGCCGAGTGGATGGCGGCGAGGTCGGCCGGATCGCCGCTGGCGCTGGTCGGGTTCTCGCTGGGGGCGAGCCTGGTCCTGAACCTCGCGGCCGAGGCCGCCGACCGGCCGCTGGAGGGGCTCGACTGCGTCCTGGCGGCGGGGGCGCCGATCGACCTGGCCGCCTGCGCCCGGCGGATGGACCACCCCTCGCGGCGGTTCTACGACCGCCAGTTCCTCTTCACCGTGATCCCCGAGGTCCGGCGGCTCCACGCCCGGTTCCCGGAGCTGGGCCGGGCGGACCTCGGGTCGGTCCGGTCGATGCTCGACTTCGACCGTCGCTACACGGCCCCCCGCAACGGGTTCGACCGGGTCGAGGACTATCACGACGGTTGCAGCCCCGTCGGATCGCTGGGCCGGATCGCCGTGCCCGGGCTGGTCGTCCACGCCGAGGACGACCCGTTCATCCCGCTGGAGCCGTTCCGCCGGGCCAGCTTCCCGGCCGGGCTGTCCCTGGAAATCTACCCGTCGGGCGGCCACCTGGGCTTCATCAGCCGGAAGCCCTGGGCGGGCGACCATCGCTGGCTCATCACCCGGATGGCCGCCTGGCTCGCCGCCCGGTGGGGCAGCTTCGGTCGAGCTTGAGCCGGCCGAGGGCCGGGTCCCGGCGCTTGCACGATATCACGAAAGCACTTCCGCCGATCGACCGCGATCCTGGTCGGGCAACTGTCGACGTTCTCTGTCATGATTTCGGACGAAATTAATTATTTTGGTGCGCTTTTCCTCGATTTGCCGCTACAGTTCAATGCTGTTCGTCAATCATGCTCGTTCCGACCATGCCCGACGGAAACCTGCCCATCCTCTCCAGGGAGAAGGTTCATGCTGCGCGCCCCGAGACGCGGTTTCACGCTGATTGAATTGCTGGTCGTCATCGCCATCATCGCCGTGCTGATCGCCCTGCTTTTGCCCGCCGTCCAGGCCGCGCGCGAGGCCGCCCGTCGGTCTCAGTGCGTCAACAACCTGAAGCAGATCGGCCTGGCCATCCACAATTATGTGTCGAGCAACGAGGCCGTCCCCCCGGGCGGGGCCTTCGGCCCTCCGGCCCCGGTCGGCGCCCCGAACGACGGCTCGTCCCAGAGCTATTCGATGAAGGTGCGAATCCTGCCGGGCCTCGAACAGCAGCAACTCTACAACTCGTACAATCTGGGCTATTCCGGCTACCAGTATGCCGTGGTCTCCAACGCGATCAACCAGACGGTGATCTCGACCCGTGTCAACGTCTACCAGTGCCCGTCCGATACCAACCCCGGCAACCTCGGGAACATCAACGGGGGCACGATGGTGATCGGCGTCTCGAGTTATTTTTCGAACAACGGGACCGCTCGCCAGTACAACGGCAATAACCTGACCGGCCCGACCTGGTACGTCGGCGGCAACTCCAACATGGGCCGCATGCTCACTCTGGCGTCCATCAGGGACGGGCTGTCCAACACCGTCATCTTCAGCGAGATCACCAAGGGCAACCAGGGGGCCAACAAGCCCCTCTCGAACGTGGTAGACAATTCGCCGGCCACCGGGGTCGGTGCCGCCGGCAGCGACTATCTCGATTATCAGGCCTGCCTCGCGGGCAAATGGACGAACATCTGGGACTACAAGGGTGAATACTGGACCGACGAGGAAGCCGGCCGAGGCGGCACGTATTCCCACACCATGCTGCCGAACACCAAATCGTGCAACTACGGCGGCCCGTGGGACAACCGGATCTGTGCCGGCTCGTTCCACTCGGGCGGCGTGAACGCGCTGATGATGGACGGCTCGGTGAGGTTCATCAAGAATTCGGTCAACTACCAGACATGGACCGGCATCGGGACCGTGGCCCTGGGCGAGGTGATCAGCGCCGACTCGTATTGAGCCGAGCGGGATCGGCCTCCAGGAGCTTTCGAGCCAGGCCGAAGCTGCCTCGTCGGCCTGACTTTCGCGGGCAATGGGCGCTGTCGTCCCGACCGGGGCACGTCCGCCCCGCGAGCCAGGCTCTCCCATCCATTTGATCTTGAGGATTCGACAGCAATGCGATGGAACTCATCGAAGCGGCGAAGACAATCTCTCGTTCTCCTCGCGGGCCTGGGCCTTGTCGTCTCCGGCTGCGGCGAGAAGACCAACTCCATCATACCCACGCCGACCCAGACCGCCCCACCGGCCTCGGAGTGGAAGGGCCTCTATCAGGGCTCGGGATCGGATCCCAACCGGGTTGTCGACGGCAGTACCCCGGCCAAGTGAGGAACGGGCCGAGAATCACGAGACGCCTCGCTGATCTCCACCAACATCTCGGATGGCGCGACTGACCGTGGTCGCCCATCGGTGTGATCGCTGACCTCCCACCACTGCCCTCGATCCTTCGGCCGCGAGGGCTCGGGGCCGAGCGCGGCCTCGGACCCCTCGGCCCGGCCCAGGGCCAGCCGGCATTCGACCAGCGCCAGCCGGCCGACGAGATCATCCTCGGCCGTCGCCGAGGGCTCCAGGAACGGGAGGGCCTCGGCCGGATGCCCCTGGCGGAGCAGCATCAGCCCGCGAGCCCGGCGGAGCAGGGGGTCGTCCGGCGATCCTTCCAGGAGGCGGAGGAGTTCGGGCTCCAGCCCCTTCGCGTCGGAGGCCGCGTCCACGCTCGCCAGCCCGGCGAGCGCGGCCAGATGGCGCGGGTCGCCCGTCAGGCGATACAGATCCCAGAGG
>JAJYDH010000392.1 GCA_021777685.1 Planctomycetota bacterium
GAGCAAGCACCCGCTGCCGAAGCTGTTGATCGAGCACCGGCACTTCGCCAAGCTCAAGAGCACCTATCTCGACGCCCTGTCGAACCTGGCCGACGACGACGGCCGGGTCCACGCCTCGTTCAACCAAGTGGTCGCCGCCACGGGCCGGCTCAGCTCAAGCGACCCGAACCTCCAGAACATCCCGATCCGCTCCGAGGACGGCGGCCAGATCCGCCAGGCGTTCGTGGCCGGATTCCCGGGCTGGTCGCTGGTCGCCGCGGATTACTCGCAGATCGAGCTTCGAATCCTGGCCCACTACACCAGGGACCCGGCGCTCCTCCGGGCGTTCGAGCAGGACATCGACGTTCATACGGCCGTCGCGGCCCGGATCTTCAAGGTGCCCGAGTCGGAGGTCGACTCGAACCAGAGGCGGGTGGCCAAGACCGTGAACTTCGGGGTGATCTACGGGATCAAGCCGTTCGGCCTCGCCAGCCGGCTGGGGATCACTCAGGCCGAGGCCGCGCGGTTCATCGACGCCTACTTCGAGGAGTACGCCAGCGTCGAGGCGTTCATGAACCGGACGCTCGAAGGAGCGGCGAGGGTCGGGTACGTCGAGACGATCCTCGGCCGTCGCCGGGCGATCAACGGCATCAAGAACACGACCGGGCGGAACCTCAACACGGCCGAGCGGACCGCGGTGAACGCCGTGATCCAGGGCTCGGCGGCCGACCTGATCAAGCGGGCGATGCTGGCGGTCGACGCCCGGATCAAGGCGGAGGGGCTGCAAGCCCGAATGCTGCTCCAGATCCACGACGAGCTGGTGTTCGAGGCCCCCGACGCCGAGGTCCCCCGGCTCGCCGACCTGGTCCGCGAGGCGATGGTCGGGGCCCTGGCGTTCGACGTGCCGATCAAGGTCGAGGTCTCCGCCGGGCCGAACTGGCTGGACGTCGGGCCGCTGCCCTGAGCGGCACGAGCCGGCGGGCTCCCGTCGGGTCGGGCTTGCCCTGCCGTTGGTCCGTTCTTGGGCATCGGGAGAAAAATTCGGACCGCCGGGGCGAATTCCGTTGCGGATTGGACGTCATTATCGTATAGAATTGATTCATTAATCTCCGGGTCGGGTTCACGACATCCTCATCGCTTCCCCTTCGATCGCGATCCTCCTCGATCTCCCGGATCGACGGCAGGCCGGCGAACAGGCATAGCCGAGAGCCCGCGGACCCGAACCACGGCCACCTTGTGATTTCCCCAGCGTCTTGCCTCGCGAGGCCCTGCGGCCGTCCCATCGCCGCGAGATTTCCGCCTCCCGACTCATCCGACTTTCCGCCCGCGTCGCCGGGGTTTTCGTGCCGACCCCTCGACGACCCGCCGCGTTCCGCCCGACTCCGGGCGTGGATCGAACCATCATGCCCCGCTCCGATCGCGACAACTCCGGACCGCGCCGCCGACCCGCCGGGCCGTGGCGACACGGATCGATCCCGGTGATCGGCCTGATCGGCGGGATCGGCGCGGGCAAGAGCCTGGCCTCGGCCACGCTCGCGGGGCTCGGCGCGTTCGTCCTCGATGCCGACCGGATCGGCCACGTCCTGCTCGACCAGAGCCCCTCTCGAGACCGGGCCCTCGAACGGTTCGGCGAGAGCATCCTGGAACCGTTCGGCGAGGTCGGCGTTCGCCGGGCGATCGACCGTCGGGCGCTCGGGGCGATCGTCTTCTCCCGGCCCGAGGCGCTCCGGGACCTCGAGGCGATCCTCCACCCGATCATGCGGAAGACCTTCGAGAAGGCGATCGCCCGCGAATCGCGCCGGATGAAGGTCCCCGCCGTCGTCCTCGACGCGGCGGTCCTCTACGAGGCGGGCTGGGACACGCTCTGCGACTCGGTCGTCTTCGTCGACGCCCCTCCCGAGGTCCGGCTGGAACGACTCCGCGCGTCGAGGGGTTGGACCGCCGACGTCCTGGAAGCCCGCGAGAAGGTCCAGGGGCCACTCGAAGAGAAGAGGCGCCAGGCCGACCACGTCGTGAACAACGCGGGGGCGGCCGAGGAATTCACCGAGGCCCTGAAGGCCCTCTGGCCCCGCCTGATCGAGCCGACTCGTCGCCAGAAAGGCCCCGGCAAGGCCGCCCCGGCGGCGAGGGGACAGCCGCCGTCCTGACCCGATTGAACCCGACCCGATCGCGATCAGATCTCGAATTCAAACTCCGATCCTCCCGAGACCCAGGGCCCCCAGATCCGCGCCCGTCGCCTCTCTTCTGTAGACGCGGGCCGACCGACGAGATCCCGCGAGTACTTCCCGACCGGGCCGCCCCTCCGCCTTCATGGCGGACCGTCGCCCCGCCTGCCCCCAACAGCACGTCCGACCGACCGAGGAGCTTCGATTCCCATGCCCAACGAGACTCGCCCACGCCGGGAGTCTTCCAGCCCAGCTCGACTCCGGAGCAAGGCCGCCTCGCCGGCCGCCGCCCCGTCGTCCGACGGCACCACGTCCCCCGAACCTTTCGAGTCGAGCTCCATCCCGGCCGGACCGGAACCCGCCGAGACCCCGGCCCCGTCGCCCGCACCGGCCCCGGTCGGCTATCGCGACCGGGATCGCGAGGAACGCCCGGCCGAACGCGAGCCGGTCCGCTATCGCGAGCGGTCCAACGGCGAGCGAGAAGGGGGCCTCTCGCTCCGCGAGCGGCTGGCCCGCGACCGCGCCGAGCGCGAGTCGAGCGCCCCGGCCCCGAGGGGCGAGGCCGCGCCGCTCGCCCGGCCCAGGGACGCCGAATTCGCCCGCGATCGCGCCGAACGCGAGCCGTCGTCCGCCCCGTCCCGGGACCAAACGCCGGCCACCCGCCCCGACCGCGAGCCCGTCCCGACGCCGGCCTCCGCCCCCGCGCCGGCACAGGCCCAGGCCCTCGAAGGTCTCCCGCCCGACGTCGAGGATGACGACGCCTTCGGCGACAACGCCATCCACGACCGCTACGAGGACATCAAGCGCGGCGAGATCCACCTCACCGAGCTCCAGAAGATGACCATGCCGCAGCTCATCCGCACCGCGAAGAGCGAGGGCGTGGTCGAGTTCACCGGCCTGAAGAAGCAGGACCTGATCTTCAAGATCCTCAAGGAGCGGGTCAAGCAGAACGGCCTGATGTTCGGCGAGGGGACGCTGGAGGTCCTGCCCGACGGCTTCGGCTTCCTCCGGAGCCCCGACTACAACTACCTCCCCTGCCCCGACGACATCTATGTCTCCCCCAGCCAGATCCGCCGCTTCGGCCTGAAGACCGGTGCGATCGTCGCCGGCCAGATCCGCCCGCCCAAGGAGAACGAGCGCTACTTCGCGCTGCTCCGCGTCGAGGCGATCAACTACGAGGACCCCGATAAGCTCAGCGAGAAGGTCGGCTTCGACGACCTCACGCCGCTCCACCCGCTCGGCCGGCTGGTCCTGGAGAACGGGGCCGACGAGATCAACATGCGGGTCGTCGACCTCGTCACGCCGATCGGCATGGGTCAGCGCGGCCTGATCGTCGCGCCTCCCCGGACCGGCAAGACGATCCTGCTCCAGAAGATCGCCAACAGCATCCTCGCCAACCACGAGTCGGCGTATGTGATGGTCCTGCTCATCGACGAGCGGCCCGAGGAAGTGACCGACATGGAGCGATCGGTCAAGGGGCCGACCGCCGAGGTCATCTCCTCGACCTTCGACGAGCCCGCCAGCCGCCACATCCAGGTGGCCGAGATGGTCATCGAGAAGGCCAAGCGGATGGTCGAGTTCGGCCGAGACGTCGTGATCCTGCTCGACTCGATCACCCGCCTCGCCCGGGCCTATAACACCGAGGCCCCGCACTCGGGCAAGATCCTCACCGGCGGCATCGACGCCTCGGCGCTCCAGAAGCCCAAGCGGTTCTTCGGCGCCGCCCGGAAGATCGAGGACGCCGGCAGCCTGACCATCCTCGCCACCGCCCTGGTCGAGACCGGCAGCCGGATGGACGACGTGATCTTCGAGGAGTTCAAGGGCACCGGCAACATGGAGCTGCACCTCGACCGTCGGCTGGTCGACAAGCGGGTCTGGCCCGCCATCGACGTCAACCGCTCGGGCACCCGCCGCGAGGAGCTGCTGATGGACCCCGAGGAACTGCGCCGGGTCTGGATCTTGCGGAGGGTCCTCAACGACATGAACCCCGTCGAGGCGATGGAGCTTCTCACCGGCCGGATGCGGAAGACCAAGACCAACGCCGAGTTCCTGATGAGCATGAACCTGTCCTGATCGGGCGTTCTCCGGCCCCGCGTCTCTTCCATGAGGCCGGGGCCGCTGATCGCGACTTCGCGTGGGGTTCTGATGGCCACGGGCAACCGAAGACGCTCCGCCGTGACGATCCTTTACGACGTGCCTTTCAAGGCCTACGTGAGGATCGCGCTGACCCCGGAAAACCGTCATCTCCGGATGGCCTACCACGACGGGACGTTAGAAATCGTGTCCCCCAAATTGAGGAAGCACGAACGACCTTCCGATCGGCTCCGCATCATTATTACAGCAGTTGCCGATTGGTTGGCATTGCCTTACGACGGTACCGGCAGCTACACCTATCGTCGGGCCGGCGAGGGCCGTTATCGAGGAATGGGTAAGGAACCCGACCAGAGCTTTTACTTCGCCAACACAGGCCGAGTTCCCCGGGATCGAGATCCCGACCTCGACGCGGGCGACCCTCCACCCGATCTCTGGATCGAGGTCGACAACCGGGTCAGCTCGGCGGGTCGCCTGCCAATTTACGCCGCGCTGGGGGTCCCGGAGGTCTGGCGATATCGATCCAAACGAAAGACCCTGCAATTCCTCCGATTGGTCGAAAATTCGTATGAACCGATCGATCGCAGCCTGTCCTTGCCTGCGTTGTCGCCCGCGATCGTCCTGGAAGCCCTGGGCCTGGGGGACGACGCGCCCGAATCGGAATGGGTGCGACTTTTACGCGATTGGATCGCCCTGACGATCCCTCGCCCGCCCGCCGGGGCTTGATCGCTTCTTCAATCTCATCGCGACGAACGTAATCATGCCCACCTTTGACGGCGACTTCTCCCCACCTCCCGGCCGGTTCGCGATCATCGCGGCGCGGTTCAACTCGATGATCACCGAGGCGTTGCTGTCGGGATGCCGGGACGCATTCGCGCGTCACGGGGTCGCCGACGACCGGCTCGACGTGGCGTGGGTCCCGGGGTCGTTCGAGATCCCGCTGGTCGCCCGCAAGATGGCCGAGACCGGCCGGTATGCGGCGGTCATCACCCTGGGGTGCGTGATCCGGGGCGAGACCGGCCATTACGACCACGTCGCCGGCCAGGCGGCGGGCGGCGTGCTCCAGGCCGGGCTGGCCACCGGCGTCCCGGTCATCTTCGGCGTCCTGACCACCGAGACCGTCGAGCAGGCCCTCAACCGCTCGGGCCTCAAGGCCGGCAACAAGGGGGTCGATGCCGCGCTGGCGGCGATCGAGATGGTCAACCTGCTCCGCCGGATCGAAGGCTAAAGGGTTCCGCTCAGTCGACGATCTCCCAGCCCTCGTCGGCATCGCGGAGCATGCCCAGGACGCGAATATCCCTCGGCGTGTTCTTGAGGAACAAGAGTCCCGCGCCCGCCATCAGCACCACCACGACCAGGCCCTTGCCGTTCAGATGGTCGAACTTGTGGAGATAGATCCCCACGACGACCGCGATGACGACGGCGATGCCGCCGGCCAACAGCCCGAGTCCAAGGATGGCGTTCCGGAGGACCTGTCTCCGATAGAAGTGCCGGAGCCTGCCGAGCGATCCGGGCGTATCCTGGCTCCCGATCCCCGGCTTTCGAGGGGCGGGCGGCTCCAGGTCGCCGGGATAGGGGAGGCCCCAGGCCCGGGGCAGACCTCCCGAAGTGAGTCATAGAGCCAGGGGCAGACGATCAGGTCGAACGGCAGGAGATACCGATCGAAATCGGTGAGGATGACCAGGCTCCGCCAGACGATCAGCTCCCCTTGTTCCGGGGCCATGTCCCTGAGGCGATTCCAGTTGAGCCCGGACCGGGCGACCAGTCCGATCACCTCCGACGGCGCGAACCGCACCGATCCGGCCCCTCGTTGCAACTCGATCGCGTCGGGGTAGGCCCTGATCGTGTGATACTGGAAGAGGAAGCGATACCAGGGGGCCAGCAGGCCGACGATGGCCCCCGAGAT
>JAJYDH010000393.1 GCA_021777685.1 Planctomycetota bacterium
GTCGTCATCGGCACGCTCGACTACGCCAGCCCCGAGCAGCTCGGCAACGCCTCGCACGCCGACCGCCGGAGCGACCTCTACAGCCTCGGCTGCACGATCTACTTCGCCCTGGCGGGCCGGGCCCCGTTCGAAGGGGGCGACGTCGTCAACAAGATCTTCAAGCAGAGGATGGACGACCCCGAGCCGCTGGAGAGGGTGGCCAAGGGCGTCCCCTCGGCGTTCGCGGCGGTCGTCCGCAAGCTGATGGCGAAGGACCCGGCCGACCGCTATCAGGACTGTGCCGAACTCCGGGCCGACCTGGCCCGCTGGGCCGACCCGGCGGTCGTCCACTCGATCCTCGGGTCCGAGGCCGACGCCGCGCGGGCCTTCCGCCCCCCGCCGCCCGAGCTGGCCGAGGACGACCTCCGCCTCCTCTCCGACGAGGATGGCGGGACGCTCGGCTCGGCGCTCCGCGACCTCGGCTCGGCCGAGGCCGCCCCGGCGCCGATGCACAGGCCGCCGAGGCCCCCTCGCCCGGCCGTGATGCTCCCCCCTCCCCGATCGAGGCCCCACCGGGGCGCCGCCGACGAGACCCGATGGCTGATCGGGTTCATCGCCGTCGCGCTGATCCTGGGCGTCCTGGTCATCGTCGCCGTCGCCATCTTGCAGTGGCGCGCTTGACTTGGCCTGCGAGTTGCACTAGGTCTATGTCGAGAATGACGCGCGGTCCGAGAGAAGTTCAGGAAGTCCGATGAATTCGACCACGATCGCCTCGATGATGAGCGGAAGCCGGTCCGAGCCGAGACACGGCGAGTCCGAAGGTGTCGTCGAAATAGGCTTACTCCTGCCCGCTCAGCGTGCAGCGGACCTGCTCCGGCTGGCCCGCGACCGTCACGAGAGCGTCGGGCAGGTGCTCCGCAAGCTGATCGACCGCGAGCTGGCCCAGCGGCCCTGACGCCGACGACCGAGGGTCCGCCCCTCACCGTGATCCCGCCCCTCGACCCTCATCTCACTGACGTTTGTTCAGTTTCGCCCTTGCGATCCTGACAATCCCCCTGTAAGAATGGAAACCTCAGCCGTCGTCTCGCCGGCCGAGGAGCCGCCTCCATTCGATGTCCCCGCAACTCGACGGGCTGGAATCCCTGCTCCCGGCCGTCTCGGACTGGTTCCGGGCCACTTTCGGCGCGCCGACCCCTCCCCAGCGGATGGGCTGGCCGGCGATCGCCTCGGGCCGGAACACCCTACTGTTCGCGCCGACGGGCTCGGGCAAGACCCTCGCCGCCTTCCTGGCCTGCCTCGATCATCTCTGGAGGCACCCTCGCGAGCGTCGAGGGGTCGGGATTCTCTACGTCTCGCCGCTGAAGGCCCTGAACAACGACATCTTCCGGAACCTGCAACATCCCCTCGACGGGATTCTGGCGACGGCCCAATCTTCGGGCAGGCCGCTGCCGCCCCTGTCGGTGGCGGTCCGGACGGGCGACACTCCCGCCAACGAGCGTCAGCGGCTTGCCAGGAAGCCGCCCGATATCCTGATCACGACGCCCGAATCCTTGCATCTGATGCTCACGAGTCGGGCACGGTCGACGCTCGGGTCGCTCTCTCACGTCATCATCGACGAGATTCACGCCCTCTGCCCGAACAAGCGCGGGGTCTTCCTGTCCCTGCTGCTCGAACGCCTCGAAGCGATCAATCCGTCGGGCTTCGTCCGGGTCGGCCTGTCGGCGACCCAGCGCCCGCTGGAAGAGGTCGCGGGGTATCTCGGCGGCCTCAAGGACGGCCGCCCTCGGCCGGTGACGATCGTCGACGCCGGCCGGCGCAAGGACCTCGACCTGGAGGTCATCGCCCCGTTCGACCGGGCCGGGCCCGGGCCCGAGGGCTCGATCTGGCCGGCCATCGAGCGGCGTTTGCTCGACCTGATCGGCGAACATCGGTCGACGATCGTGTTCGCCAACAACCGGCGGGTCGTCGAGCGACTGACCAGCCGGCTCAACGAGCTGGCCGAGGCCGACCGCCCGGCCGGGGAAGGCGCCGACGAGCCCGCCGAGGTCGTCGCCCGGTCGCATCACGGGAGCCTGAGCCAGGAAGAGCGGCGATCGACCGAGGAGGCGCTCAAGCGAGGGGACCTGCCCTGCGTGATCGCGACCGCCTCGCTGGAGCTGGGGATCGACATGGGGGCGGTCGACCTGGTCTGCCAGGTCGGCTCGCCGGGCGGGGTCGCCCGGGGGCTCCAGCGGGTCGGGCGGGCGGGTCACGTCGTCGGCCGGGTCAGCAAGGGGCGGCTGATCGCCCGGACCTCGGCCGACCTGATGGAATCGGCCGCGCTGGCCCGGGCGATGGTCGGCAACGAGGTCGAACGGCTCCGGGTGCCGACGAACTGCCTGGATGTCCTCGCGCAGCAGGTGGTGGCGATGGTGGCGATGGAGCCATGGGACGTCCCCGCGCTCTTCGACCTGGTCCGGGCCGCGTACCCGTATCGCGACCTCTCCGCGGCGGCCTTCGAGGGCGTCCTGAAGCTGGTCTCGGGCCGGTTCCCGACCGCGACCTTTCGCGATCTCCAGCCGCGAGTCAGTTGGGACCGCGTCCGGAACCGCCTGCACCCCCTGCCCGGCTCCGCCAGGCTGGCCGTGACCGGCGGCGGGACGATCCCCGACACCGGCCAGTACCCCCTCTTCCTCGGCGAGGACGGACCCAGGCTGGGCGAGCTGGACGAGGAGTTCGTCCTGGAACGCCGGGTCGGCGAGACCTTCATCCTGGGCACCTCGACCTGGCGGATCGAGGCGATCGAGGCGCACAAGGTCGTCGTCTCGAAGGCCGAGGGGCAGGCCGCGATGATGCCGTTCTGGCGGGGGGAGGGCTCGCCGAGGACCGCCGAGCTGGGCGAGAAGGTCGGGCTCCTCCGCCGAGAGGTCGCCGGGAGGCTCCACGACCCGACGGTCCTCGACTGGCTCCGGTCGGAATGCCGGCTCGAACCGGGCGCGGCGAAGACCTTGCGGGACGACGTCGCGAGGCAGATGCGGGTCGCGGGCGCGATCCCGGACGACCGGACGGTCCTGGTGGAGACGTTCCGCGACCCGACGGGCGAGGTCGGCCTGGCGGTCCTCTCGCCCTTCGGCGGGCGGCTGCACCTGGCGCTCAAGCTGGCACTCCAGGGCCGCCTCCGGCAGCGACTGGGGATCTCGGTGACGTGCCTCCACGCCGACGACGGCCTTTTGATCCGCCTGCCCAGGACGGAGAGCCCGCCCCTCGACCTGTTCGACGGCCTGACCTCCGCCGTCGCCGAAGAACTGATCCGCGGCGAGCTGGGGGACAGCGCCCTGTTCGGGCTCCGGTTCCGCCAGAACGCCGGCCGGGCCCTCCTGATGCCCCGGCCCGACCCGTCGAAGCGCACGCCGCTCTGGCTCCAGAGGCTCCGGGCGAAGGACCTGCTCCAGGTCGTCCGCAAGCTCGTCGACTTCCCGATCGTCGTCGAGACCTACCGCGAATGCCTCGTCGACGACCTGGACCTCCCGAGGCTCCGGAGCTTCCTGGGCGAGATCGAGGCCGGGACGATCCGGGTCGTCACGCGCGAGGGGGAGGTCCCCTCGCCGTTCGCGTCCGACCTGATCTTCAAGTTCACCCAGACCTTCCTCTACCAGTGGGACGAGCCCCGGAGAGACCCGCCCGCCGGCGGAGACCCGGTCGACCTCGGGCTCCTCGACTCGCTCCTCGAACCCTCGGCGATCGGCCGGGTCGAGGCGAGGCTCCGGGGGGACGGCCATCCCCCCAGGACCCCCGACGAGATGGCCGAGGCCCTCCGACGGCTCGGAGACCTGACCCCCGGCGAGCTGGCCGGACCGATGGCCGGGTTCGTCGCCGACCTGGAGAGGCAGGGGCGGGCCGTCCGGATCGAGCTCGCGGGGACGGCCGAGCCCTCGCGGTTCATCGGGGATGAGGATGCGCCGCTGTATGAGGCGGCGTTCGGGAGGAAGGAGGGCCGTCCCGTCCGCCTCCCTCTCCCTCCGGGAGAGGGCCGGGGTGAGGGGCGTCGCCGGACGAAAGGGGCCCGGAAGACTCCATTTCAGGTCCCAGGTGATGCCACGCCCCTCACCCCCGGCCCCTCTCCCGGAGGGAGAGGGGAGGCAGACGAGACCAGCCTCGAAGGCGATGCCACGCCCCCCCACCCCGGCCCTCCCCCGCAAGGGGGGAGGGAGGAAGAACATGGGGAGACGGAGAAGGACGCGGCCGTCGCCACGATCGTCCGCCGGTTCCTCCGGTCGCACGCGCTGATCGGCCTGGACGACCTGACGGCCCGCTACCCGATCGGCCCGGCGGCGGCGACGGACCTCCTGGAACGGTTCGCCGACGAGGGGGGGCTGGTCCGGCTCGACCCGGTCGGCGGGGACGAATCGCCCCGCTGGGCCGACCGGCAGAACCTGGAGGAGGTCCGACGGCTCTCGATCGCCGCGAGGAGGCGGGAGAGCGTCGCCGTCCCGCCCGAAGCCTTCGCCGACTTCATCCTCCGCCGCCAGCGGGTCCACCCGGGCGCCCGCCTCGAAGGGTCGGAGGCCGTCGGCGAGGTCCTGGAGCAGTTGCGGGGGTTCGCCGCGACGGCCGAACTCTGGGGGTCGGAATTGCTCCCGAGGCGCGTCCGCGACTTCCGGCCCGCCCGGCTCGACGAGGCGCTCGGCTCGGGCGAGCGGACCTGGAGGGCCGAGGCGTCGGGCAAGGGGGAGCCGCTCGTCGCGATCGTCGACCGTGACTTTCCCGCCCTCTGGCCCGCCCGCGAGGGGGTCGCCGAGCCGACCGCGCCCGAGTCGCTGGTCCTCGGGCATCTCGGCCGTCGGGGGGCGAGCTTCGCCGCCGACATCGCCCGGGAGACCGGCCTGGGGCCGCTGGCGGCCCGGCAGGCGCTCGATGAGCTGGCCCGGAAAGGGCTGGCGACGAACGACCGCTTCGACCCCCTCCGGCCCGGGGGCCGGGCGATGGCCGAGGCCCTGGCCGCCGCGTCGAGGCCGGCGCCGGGCCGAGGCCGGGGCCCGACCCGGAGGACGGCCTCTCGGCGTCCCGAAGGGCGCTGGTCGCTGGTCCCGAATCCCTCGCTCGACGACCCTGAGGCGGCGCATCTGGCGTGGGCCTGGGCCCTGCTCGACCGCTACGGCGTCCTGACCCGGGAGACGGCCGGGCTCGACCCCTGGGCCCCTCCCTGGCGCGACCTCGCGCCCTGGCTGGCCCGCGCGGAGATGAAGGGGGAGCTGCGGCGGGGATACTTCGTCGAGGGGCTCTCCGGGGTCCAGTACGCCGAGGCCGAGGCCGTCGAGGGGCTGGCCCGGGCGGCGTCCGAGCTGTCGAGATCGGCCGAGCCGGTCCTGCTCTCGACGCTCGATCCGGCCAACCTGTACGGGTCGGGGGCGCCCCTGGATGTCCCCCTCCTGGAAGGGGGCACGGCGCGACTTTCGCGGAATTCATCAAACTTTCTCGTCCTCATCCAGGGCCGCCCGGTGCTGATCGTCGAGGGGTCGGGGCGTCGGCTGACCGGGCTGGCGTCGGCGTCCGAGGACGAGTTGAAACGGGCCATTTCCCTGCTCCCGACGCTCGCCGGGCCCGATCGGCGGGTGCTCAAGGTCGAGACATACAACACGGCCGCGACCCTGGCGAGCCCCGCCGCGCCCTGGCTCGCCGGGGCCGGTTTCGTCCGCGACCCGCCGGGGATGGCGTTTTATGCGGGCTGGTGAGCCGTCGCCGTGCTACAATCTCGGCGAGCCGGAATCACGATGCCGATCAGGCCAGACACGAGCCCGCGAAGCACTCCCGGGAACCCGCCCGATGTCCGACCTCTCGACCGACCCGCCCGCCGAAGGCCGGCCGTTGCCCTACGATTGCCTCGTCATCAGCGACCTCCACCTCGGCTCCGAGATGTGCCAGGCGAAGCTCCTGGAGGAGTTCCTGATCTGGGCCGCGGCCCGGACCAGGGTGCTGGTCATCAACGGCGACGTCTTCGACGACCTCAACTTCAAGAGGCTCACCAAACGCCACTTCGCCTGCCGGAAGGTGATCCGCCGGAACTCCGACCGCGACGACTTCCGCCTGATCTGGATCAGGGGGAACCACGACGGGCCGGCGGACATCATCAGCCACATCGTGGGGGTCGAGATCCTCGACGAGTACGTCTA
>JAJYDH010000394.1 GCA_021777685.1 Planctomycetota bacterium
GACCTCGGCCAGGGCCCGGCCGAGCCGTTCGGTATCGGCCTCCGAGGCGACTTCGAGGACCAGGGAGTTTGCGCCGACTCGCTCGATTTTCACGATTCGCCCGCCCCGGCCAGGTGATCGAACCCGCCCGCCCGGAGGTTTGAAATGAACCCATCGGTTCGTCTGAGCCGGAGCCCGGCATCGGCATCGGCATCGATCACCCCAACCCAAAACAGGGTCACGCCTTGGGGCGGGTCGGCGAGCAGGCGATTGGCTTCGTCTGGCGCGACCGTCAGGCAGAGTTCGAAGTCCTCGCCGTCGTTCAGGGCGTGGTCGAGGGCCGGCCGGCCGTCGAGCCGGCTCGCCTCGCGGGCGTCGTCGTGGATCGGGATCGAGGCGGCGTCGAGGGTCGCCCCGAGGTTCCCGCTTTCTTCTAAGATGTGGCCGAGGTCGGAGGCCAGGCCGTCGGAGATGTCGATGAGGGCGTGGATCGACGCGACCTCGGCCAGCGCGAGGGCCTCGGTCACGCGCGGCTTCGGGGCGAGATGCCGCCCGAGCAGGCTCCCGCCGAGCGAGCCCGTCACCAGGACCGCGTCGCCCGGTTGGGCGCCGGATCGCCGGATCGCCCCCCGGGGGGTGGTCTCTCCCAAAAGGGTCACGGTCACGACGAGCGGGCCGTCCCAGGCGTTGGTGTCGCCCCCTGCCAGGGTCACGCCGAACGCCTCGGCCAGCGGGGCCATCCCGGCGTGGAGCCCCTGCGCCACCTCGACGGCCGACCCCCTCGGCAGCGCGACCGCCACGAAGGCCGCGACCGGCACGCCCGCCATCGCGGCGATGTCGGAGAGGTTCACCGCCAGGGACTTGTAGCCGACCTGCTCGGGCGTCGCCTCGCCGAGCAGGAAGTGCCGGCCGTCCATGAGCATGTCGGTCGTGACCAGGACCTCGGCCCCGGGCGTGAATCGGATCGAGGCGCAATCGTCGCCGATCCCCAGCGCGACCCGCCCGCCGGCCTTCGACCGCTCGCGAATCCAGGCGATGAGGCCGAACTCGCCGGCCGGCTCACTCGCGGACATGGGGCGGCTCCAGGGCTCGGGCCAATTGCCGGCGGAGGTCCGCCAGCGTCCCGGCCAGGCCGAAGACCAGGAGCAGCGACGACCCCAGCCCGATGACGCTCGCGACCAGATAGACGAGGAAAATCGAGTCCGGGGACTGCCCGAAGACGAAGCCGGCGGCCTGCGAGAGGGCGCCGCTCGCGGCCTCGCCCGCGAAGCCGGCGGCGGCCAAGACCAGCATCGGCGAGAGTCGCCGATGGGACAGGCAGACCAGACAGCCCGTCACGGTCACCACCAGGCCCAGCACTCCCAGCCCCTGGGAGATGAACAGGTAGAGCTTGACCAGGTCGCTCATCGGGAGGTCTCCTCCGTCGAGATCCCGGGACCCCGGAGCCCCGCCAAAAACGCCCGGACCGCCTGCTCGGCGGCGGCTTCGAGCCATTCGGAGGCCCGGCCCATCGCGTCTTCGAGCGAGGCCGGCCCCGGGCAGAGGCTGAAGTAGGCGTCGATCCCCTCGGAGAGCACGTCCTCCGCCCCCGGGCCGATCGAGCCGGCGATCGCCAGCGTCGGGACTCCCTCGGATCGGGCCAGCCTCGCCACCCCGACCGCCGTCTTGCCGAAGGCGCTCGACGCGTCGAGCGCCCCTTCGGCCGTCAGGCAGAGGTCGGCGCCGGCCAGCCGCTTGGCCAGCCCGACGGCCTCGATGACGAGCGAGACGCCCGGCCCCAGCTCGCCGCCCGCGAAGGCGATCAGCCCGGCCCCCAGACCGCCCGCGGCGCCGGAGCCGGGGACGTCGGCGACGTCGACCCCGAGGTCCCGCCGGATGATCCGGGCGAAGTGTTCCAGGTTCCGGTCGAGGATCGCGACCAGTTCGGGCGTCGCCCCCTTCTGCGGCCCGTAGACGCTGGAGGCTCCCCGGGGGCCGCAGAGGGGATTGGCCACGTCGCAGGCCACCGCGACCGTGACTCCCGCCAGCGGGTCGAGGTCCGGTCGGGCGATCCGGGCGAGCCGGGCCAGCGGGCCGCCGCCGGGCGGGAGGTCGTCGCCCCGGTCGTCCAGGAGCCGATATCCCAGCGCCTGGGCCATCCCGGCGCCGCCGTCGTTGGTGGCGCTCCCGCCGATGCCCACGATCAGCCGGTCGGCCCCTCCGAGGATGGCGGCCCGGATCAGCTCGCCGGTCCCGAAGGTCGAGGCCCGCATCGGGTCGCGGAGGAGAGGCGGGACGAGGACCAGGCCCGAGGCCGCCGCCATCTCGATCACCGCCGTCCGGCCGTCACCGAGCCGCCCGTACCGGGCGACGACCGCCTCGCCGAGCGGCCCGGTCACGGTGGCCTCGCGATAGTGGCCGCCCGTCGCCTCGACCAGGGCCTCCACGGTCCCCTCGCCGCCGTCGGCCATCGGGACGAGGTCGAGGGTCGCCCCGGGGATCGCCCGGCCAACGCCCCGAGCGATCGAGCGGGCGGCCTCGGGGGCCGAGAGACTGCCCTTGAACTTGTCGGGGGCGACGATCACCTTCATGGATGCTTCCCGACGCGGGCTCGATGCGGCTCGAAAGGGGTCGATTCGACGTCCAGCTTAGTCGATCGCCGGCCGGTCGGGCAGGGGCGAGCGGATCAGCGGTTGATCGCGGCCCCGGCGTAGGCCGTCGTCGGGTCGGCCAGGCTCATCGACCCCTGGTGGATGCTGTTGCTCCGGACGATGTAGAAGGGCAAGAGCTGCGAGTGGGCGACCTCGGGCTGGCGGAGGATGTAGAGCACGTTGTCGGGCCGGATCGTCTCCCAGTGCCGGGTCCCGACGTTCATCCCGACGAGGATGTCCCCCTTTAGGATCGACGCCCGGCCGGCCGGGCTGTCTGGGACGACCGACTCGACATAGAGCCCGCCGTGGAGCTGGGGCGAGGCGGCGGTGACGTAGGCCGAGTCGACCGGGGTGACCTTGAGGCCCAGCGTCCGCCAGACCTGCGCGGCGGCGTCGAGATTGGCGGTCGCGGTGGCGGCGGGGATGCCGGCCCGGCCGATCGGGCGGACATCGAGGAGCATCTCCTGCTCCTTGCCGTCGCGGCGGACGACCACCCGGGACGGCTGGCCGGGCTGGGCGTCGAGCAGGGCCCGCTCGATGTCGAGCGAGTTGGTCACGGGAAGCTCGCCGATGCTCATCACGCGGTCCCCGACTCGGAAGCCGGACGCCTCGGCGGGGCTGCTCGACTGGACCTCGGTGAGGACGACATACCGGCCGTCGGCGAGGATCGACTCGCCCGCGACCAGCCCGTGCCACTTGAGGGCGAGCCGCCGGGTGCTCATCATCTCGGTCGCCACCTTCTTCACGTCGTCGATCGGCAGGGCGAAGCCGATCCCCTGGGCGCCCGAGCGGGTCGCCACGTTGATCCCCACGAGGTCCCCCTCGATGTTGATCAAGGGGCCGCCCGAGTTGCCGGGGTTGATGCAGGCGTCGGTCTGGATCAGGTTCCGGTAGACCTGCTCGTCGGAGAGGGTGACGTTCCGCTTGAGGGCACTGACGATCCCCTGCGAGATGGTGTTCTCGTAACCGAAGGCGTTGCCGATGGTGATCACCGTCTCGCCGAGCATGAGGTCGGCCGAGGTGCCGATGGCGATCGCGGGGAGCGGGCGGCCGGCGTCGACCTTGATGACGGCCAGGTCCATCTCCCTGTCCGACTGGATCACGCGGGCGGGCAGGTTGGTCCCGTCGAAGAGGTGGACCTCGATCCCCTGGACCTTGTCCACGACGTGGTGGTTGGTCACGATGAAGCCCCGGCCGTCGACGATGACGCCGGTGCCCATCCCGCTCACCCGAGGACGCTGGCTCTCCTCGCTTGAGAAGGGCCAGCGGCTGGTGGAAGCCGCCTTCTTCTCGCTGGAGATGCTCACGACGCTCGGCTGGGCCTTGCGGACCGCCTCGGTCACGGCGGACTTCCGCGTCGCCAGGTCGGCGGAGGCTGAGGGCAGGGGCCCGAAGAGGGCCGCGGCGACCATCGTCGCCACAAGCCAGAGTCCATCCCGTCGCATCTTGGGCAGTGGCACGTTGGAGCCCCCTAGGCTGATCCTGGCCAGAGACCCGACCGGGCCGACGCGCCCAAACCGCCTTGGGGCCGCCGTGCCCGACCGAATCCGCCGGAAGTCGCCTTGACACGACCCCCGACGTGCTTTGAATCGACCTCATCCGGGGCCGGCTTGCGGCCTCCTCGCCCCCGAGTCGGACGCCTTTTCCCCCTTTCCTCAAGACCCTCAAAGCTTGCCCAGGCCGATCCCGGCCCGTCGCCGATTTTCAAACGATATTGTTCGATCGCGAACCGACCCGGACCTCGTCCTCGGGAGCTCGTTCGGATAGAATCCCGTGCGATCTCACCCGGAATCACGACGACCGAACACGGAGACCCGACCGATGGCCGAGAAGTCGCCGAGGCGCCTGAAGCTCGAAGCCAGCCTGGCGGAAGACCCGGCCGACGCCTTCCTCCGCTATGGCCTGGCCGTCCAGTGCCTCCGCGAGGGGGACGTCGAGGAAGGTCGCGAACGGCTCAAGGCCCTCATCGCCGACCAGCCCGACGACACCGTCGCCGCCCGACAGCAGCTCGGCCAGTCGTACCTGGAGGCCGAGGAGTTTGAAGAGGCCCGTGAAATCCTCCGCGCCGGGATCGCGCTGGCCCACAAACGGGGCGACTGGCACGCGGCCGGTGAGATGGAAGGGCTGCTCTCGCAAATCGGTTGATCCGCCGTGACGGGGCAGGGCGGGGGCGGCGCCCCACGCCCGCCGGCCGTCATCCCTTCGCGCCGGCGAGCGCCTCGAAGATCCCCTTCATGAACGCCGGCAGATCGTCGGGGGTCCGGCTTGTGACGATGTTGCCGTCCCGGACGCACGCGTCGTCCTGCCAGACGCCCCCGGCGTTCTCGACGTCGTCGCGGATCGAGTAGAATCCGGTGATCTTCCGCCCCTGGATCGCCCTGGTCGAGCAGAGCATCCAGGGGCCGTGGCAGATCGCGGCCACGACCTTGCCCAGCTTGATCCCCCGCGTCACCATCTCGACCATCGCCGGATTCCGGCGCATGTGGTCGGGCGAGTAGCCGCCGGGGACCACGATCACGTCGAAGTCCGCCGCCTTGACGTCGGCCGCCGAGGCGTCGGCCCTGGCCGGATAGCCGTGCTTCGACGGGTAAGACTCGCCGGCCTTGGGCCCGACGATCGACACCGTCGCCCCGGCCTCGCGGAGCCGGAGCGCCGGATACCAGAGTTCCAGATCCTCGTAAAGCTTCTCGACCAGGATGGCGACGCGAAGGCCCGGGATGTGGCTCATGATGGCTGCTCCATTGAAGTTGTTCTGCTTCTCATCATGGAGGCATCGGAATCTTCCGGCTCGATGATCCCCTCAGAGGCTATCCGGGTTTCAACTGTTACCTTCAAAGGAGTTACGACATATTCAATATCACCGACACGATCGAAAATCTCCGGTTTTCCCAAGCGAACCCAGACAGATCGACGATCGCCAATACGACGTAAGCCGGAGTTGGGTACCAGTTACATTTCCGGATAGCCTCTCGGTTTTTTCGGCGAAGAGACCGTATCGTCTGCCTCATGAATAATCTTCAGGTTGGGTAGCGATCGACGGAGTTCCGACACCCCCTCTCGTGTCACAAGAGTGCCGGCTAGGTCTAATGACCTGAGATTATCGAGAGCTTGGAGATGGATCAGGCCCAGATCGGAAATGACGGTCTCGGAAATATTCAATGTATCCAAATGTGTTAATTTTCCTAACGATATCATTCCACTGTCGGTGATTCGCGTGCCTTTGAGATTGACGTTCCTCAGCTTTGGATATTCATGTAGATGGACCAGCCCTGCATCGGTCACGCGGGAATCGGCGAGGTCCAAAAACTCTACTTCCAACCCTATTGATTTCATCAAATGTTCGTCGCCGAGACGCCCCCTTGTATAAAATCCAACCGATAGTTCGATCTCCTCGATCGACTGATCGATGACAAAACTGGGAATTTCGAAGTCGTCCCATTCTTCTCCGACGACCGCTCGTTCTGCGGGGAATAACGAAGGGACGT
>JAJYDH010000395.1 GCA_021777685.1 Planctomycetota bacterium
AGCGCGCAGCCGACCAGCACGAACACCACCTGGAGCATCGCCCCGGCGCGCGCGATCGCGTAATGGCGGCGATTGAGCGCGATCAGCACCGCCAGCGCCGCGACCGCCGTCGACACGCGGATCGGGAACCCCCAGCGGGTCTCGCGGAGCCCCCTGGCGATCGCCGGAGCCTCCCACTGGGCCAGGAGATAGACGACGAAGGCCAGCACCCCGGCGACGACCGACGAGCCGATCGCCCGCGCCCGGAAGTCGTCGGCCAGGGCCGCGTCGTCCGTCTCCAGGGTGAGGTAGACCGCCGCAAGGTAGGCGAACAGGGCGAGCGTGAGCAGCCCCACCGCGATCGGGAACGGCGTGAGCCACAGCATCATCCCGCCGGGCGATTCGAGCCGGCCCGTCGCGATCGACCCGACGATCGAGCCCAGCAGGACCGGCGTCACGACGCTCGGGATCGAGAACCGATGGTTCCACCGGCGGTCGGCCCCGGGCGTGGTGTCGTAGTTCCGGAAGGTGAAGGCCGACCCCCGGAGGACGATCCCGATCAGCATCAGCGAGAGCGGCAGGTGAAGCCGGGTCATCACGACGGAGAACGCCCCGGGGAACGCGGTGAACAGGACCACGATCACCAGGATCAGCCAGACGTGGTTGGCCTCCCAGACCGGGCCGATCGCGTGGGCGATCAGGTCGCGCTGGGCCTTCGCCCGAGGTCCCCGGGCGAGCAGGTCCCAGACCCCTCCGCCATAATCCGCCCCGCCGAACAGCGCGTAGATCGTCAGGGCGGCCAGCATGACGATCGCGAGGATCTCGGCCGGGCTCATGAAAGCGCCTCGACGTCACGGGCCAACTCGTCGGAGGTCGGGCTGTGGCGGAACTGCGCCACCAGCAGCCGGATCACGATCGCCCCGAGGAAGAGATAGAGCAGGGTGTAAGCGAACATCGAGACCCAGAGCCCCTCGACCGGCGTGACCGCCTCGGACGTCCGGAGCACGCCCTGGACGATCCAGGGCTGCCGGCCAACCTCGGTCACGACCCAACCCGCCTCGATCGCGACCATGCCCAGCGGGCAGGCCAGCACGACCGATCGGAGGAACCAGCGGCCATCGGGGACGGTTCGCTTCCTCCAGGCCACCAGCCCGCCCCAGATCGCGACCCCCATCATCGCCATCCCGCAGCCCACCATGATCTGGAACGCCGGGTGGACCACCCGGACGTCGGGCCGGTCGGCGGCCTTGATGTCGTCCAGGCCGATGACCTCGGCGTTGGGGTCGCCGTAGGACAGGATGCTCAGGCCGGCGGGGATCTCGATCGCGTACCGGGTCACGCCCGCCTCGACGTCGGGAATCCCGCCGATCCGCAGGGGCGCCCGCCGCTCGGTCCTGAACTGGCCCTCCATCGCCGCGAGCTTGGCGTGCTGGGTCTTCGCCACGACCTTCGCCGCGTAGTCGCCGCTGGGCCCCTGGAGGATCGCGGCCACGCCGCCGACCGCCAGCGCGATGGCCAGCCCTCGGCGGTGGAACCCGTTCGTCTTGTCGAGGAGCAGCCACCGGGCATGGACCCCGGCGGCGAGGAATCCCGTCGCCGCGTAGGCGGCCAGGATGATGTGCAGCGACTCGGCCAGGGCCGCCGGGCTGGCCAGGGCCCTGACGGGATCGATGCTCTCGACGACGATCTTGCCGCCGGCCATCGCGAAGCCGACCGGCGTGTTCATCCAGGCGTTGGCCAGCGTCACCAGGACGGCCGAGGCCGGCCCGCTGATCGCGACCATCACGCCCGAGAGCCAGTGGGCCCGGTGCGAGATCCGGTCCCACCCGTAGAGGTAGATCCCCAGGAAGATCGCCTCGGTGAAGAAGGCGAACCCCTCCAGCGAGAACGGCATCCCGATGATCGGGCCGGCGAACTCCATGAAGCCGGGCCAGAGCAGCCCCAGCTCGAACGACAGGACCGTCCCGGAGACGGCCCCGACGGCGAACAGGATCGCGGTCCCCTTGGCCCATCGTCGGGCCAGGACCCGGTAGATCGGGTCGCCGGTGCGCAACCAGAGCGCCTCGGCGATGACCATCATCAGCGGCAGGGCGACCCCGATCACCGCGAAGATGATATGGAAGGCCAGCGACATCGCCATCTGCGATCGCGCGGCCAGCAGGTTGTTCATCGCGTCCCGAGGAAACGCGCCCGGCCCGGACTCGGGTCCGACGCGGAGACGGGGACCGGCCCCGCAACGCCGCGGGGGTGCACGTCCCCATCGCCGTCAGATCGAGAGCTTGCCGACGGCGAGTTCCTCCTCCCATTGGTCGAGCAGTGGCCAGTCGACGGCGCAGGTGCCGAAGTCGGCCATGTGCGTGTATCCTTCGAGGCGGGCGATCGTGGCGTCGAGCAGGGCATCATCCTTGCGGAAGATCGGCCCGTGCGACGGCAGGAGGAATTCGGCGTCGCAGGCCCGGATCCGCCTGAGGCTGGCGATGTACTCGACCAGGTTCGAGCCGTGATGGGCGTCGATCACCCCCACGCAGCCGTCCCGGAAGATGTTGTCGCCCGAGAACAGCAGCGGCCCCATCCGGAACGAGAGCTGGCCGGCGGTGTGGCCCGGGGTGCTCCAGACTTCGAGCTTGCGATCGCCGACGGTGACAGTATCCCCCTCGTCGATCTGCTTGTCGACCTTGCAGCGGGGCATCTCGATCGAGATATTCTGGGCGTCGATCCGGGCGTAGGTCAGGATCTCGTCCCCCTGCTCCAGGGGGGCCACGCTCTTCGGGTGGGCGTAGACCTGGCACTTGAGGACGTCGCGGGCCCGGGCCAGCCCCTGGGTGTGGTCGGCGTCGGCGTGGGTGGCCAGGATCATCTTGCAGGCGGAGAGGCTGAAATTCATCTGCCGGATCAGTTCGAGCACGTCCGAAAGCTCGTCGAGGAACCCGACGTCGATCAGGGCGTATTCGGTCCCGCCGTCGATGAGGTAGATGTTGACCCCCAGGCGTCTCCGCGCCTGGACGTTCATCTCGATGACGCCGGGGAAGATATAACGACGCTCAACCATGCTCGGGCGGATCTCCGGGTGCGACTCAAGAGGATAAGGGCGGGCGGCCCGACCCGGGATGTGCACCCCTCCAGGATTCTACGAATCCCCCCACCGGACGACAACCATCCGCCGGACAGTGCTGCCACTTGCACAAGTGAACAGAACAAGAATTTATGGAGAAATCCGTGGTGGGCCGGGAAACCCCTTGGAAAAAGGTCGCCCCCGGGCTATGTTGAATGATACCCCTCAAATTAAATCTCATTCGATCCGGTCCCGCTCTGGAGGCTGCATGCCCATTGAACGCACGCACGCACGCACGCACGCTCGCAGGGCGTTCACGCTGATTGAACTGCTGGTCGTCATCGCCATCATCGCGGTCCTGATCGCCCTGCTCTTGCCGGCGGTCCAGGCCGCCCGCGAGGCCGCCCGCCGGGCCCAGTGCGTCAACAATCTGAAGCAGCTCGGCCTGGGGGTCCACAACTACATCTCGGCGAACAATTGCTTCCCGCCGCTGCACGCGAACTACAGCCATATCGGTGGCCCGCCGCCCGGCGGGGCCTGGCCCCTGGGTTGGGCCGTCGCCTTGCTGCCGAATCTCGAGCAACAGCAATTGTTCAACGCGGCCAATCAGTCGTTCGGCTGTTCCGACGTCCCCAACACGACGGTGAGCTTTAGCAAGGTCGCCACCCTGACCTGCCCGTCCGAGAGCCAGGCGACCGGCCCGTGGCAGCCCAGCTCGTGGACGAACTACGCGGCCAATTTCGGCGGGCCCGCCTCGATCTCGGCCTGGTCCGGCCCTTTCGTCCCGATGGCGAACTCGGCCGCCGGCACCAATAGCAGCTACAACAACGGCAACGTGGGGACCGTCGGCGTCCAGAGCATCATCGACGGGACGTCGAACACCTGCATGTTCAGCGAGAAGCTGATCGGCCTCGCATCCGGCACGCCCATCTATCCTTCCACCAGTTCCCAGTCCAGGCGTGTGGTCTTCCAGGTGTCATCGGTGACCGTCACCAACGACGGCGGGTCGGCGGCCCAGGCCCTGCAATTCATGCAAGCGTGCCAGAACGTCCCCGGGACGACCGGCTCCTACGGCAACAATAAGTGGTCGGGGGCCGTCTGGGCGGGGGCCCATTCCGGCACCCTCAACTTCAACGCCTACGATCATGTGAATACGCCGAACGGTCTGTCCTGCGTGGATGGGAATGCTCAGCAGCCGGGCGACAACACCGACGCGTTGACCGCGAACAGCAACCATTCCGGCGGGGTCAACGTCGGCATGGCCGACGGCTCCGTGAAGTTCATCAAGTCGACCATCAACTATGTCAACTGGTGGGCCCTGGGCACTCGCGCCGGCGGGGAAGTTCTCAGTGCCGACGCCTATTGACCGCCTCCCGGCCTCTGGCACGGGGGGCGTCCGTTCTCCTCTCGTGATCGATCTCTTCTCGCCCATCACGGGCCCGTGCGATGGCGGGAGATCTCGCGCCTCGCACCGGCCCGCGACGGCTAACCATCGGGACTCGACGATGAATCACAGGTCGTGGGCTCTGGGAGTCGCCGCGTTGTTGATCGCCTGCGCCGGGTGTGGTGGGGGAAACTCTCCCTCGACCAGCATCAACAACCAGGAGAGCCCGACGAAGGCCAATGACGAGATGCTCAAGATGTACGGCGCGCCCAAGGCCGAGACGTCGCAGTCGACCAACGCGGCCGACGAGATGAGGAACATGTACAACAAGAGATAGCGGTCTTCATCTCGTTCGGGTCGGGATCCGGATGCGAGTTCGGGGGCGATTCGTGGAGCGACGGGGCTGGATCTTCGCGTTGGCGGCGGTTTTCTCGGCCGGCGGGATCGCGTGGGCGGTCGCCGAGGTCGTCGCGGAGAGTCGGTTCCGGCTCGTGGTCGAACGGGCGAGGATCGACGCCAGGAGCGGCCGGTTTGACTCTGCCAGGCGGAGCCTCTCCGCCCTGCCCGACTGGCGGCTCGCCGATCCCGAGGCGGGCGACCTGCTCGCGACCTGCGAGCACGCCGCCGGCCATTACGAGGTGGCGCTGGCCGCCTGGGCTCGAATCCCGCCGGGCTCGCCGCGCGAGACCGCCATCGCGCTGGCCAGGGCCAGGACGCTCGTCGGCAACCTCGGCCGCTTCGCCGAGGCCGAGCGTATCCTGGAGGACGTGGTCAGCCGCCGCGGACCCGACCCGCTCCGGATCGATGCGAGGCATACGCTGTCGCAACTCTACTTCCTGGAGTCGCGACCCGAGGCGATGCGCCGCCTGATCCGGGAAGGGCAGGCCGACTGGCGCGACCCGCCCGCCGAGCTCCGCGACCTCTGGCAGATCGACGACGCGACGGTCTTGCTCGACGAGATCCGCCGGTCCGTCCGGGAGGCGTCGAAGCTGGACCCCGAGGACGATCGCGTCTGGCTCGCCGAGGCCGGCCTGGCCCTCCTCGAGGGACGGCTCGCCGACGCCTCGAAGAAGCTCGCCGACTGCCTCGGCCGCCGGCCCGACGACCCCGCCGTCTGGCTCGCCCGGCTCAAGCTGGGCCGGGCCGGGGATGATGTCGAAGCGGTCCGGGAGGCCCTGCGCCATCTCCCACCCGACGCCCTGCCGGAATCCAAACTCCTCGACCTCCGGGCCTGGATCGCGGCCCGTCGGGGCGATGCCGACGACCGTCGGCGGGCGCTGGAGCGGCGGATCGAGGTCGATCCCGCCGATCCCGCCGCGTTCGAGTCGCTGGCCGCCCTCTCCTGGGAGTCGGGCCGTCGGGACCGGGCCGTCGAGCTTCGCCGCCGCAAGGCCGAGCTTGACGCCGCCAAGGACCGCTATCGGCGGCTCCTGGCCGACCGGGTGCCGCTCGACCATTTCGAGGAGGCCGGCCACCTGGCCGAGATACTGCGCCGGCCGTTCGAGGCCCTGGGCTGGTGGTCGCTCGTCCGCCGGCTCAGGCCCGATGATCTCGCGGCGATCGACGCTCTCGGGCGGATCGAGCGTCGCCGAGAGGCGCCGCGCCCGGCCCCATCGGGCACGCTCGCCGATCGCCTGGCGCACCTCCTGCCGACCGACCGCCCGACGGCCACGAC
>JAJYDH010000396.1 GCA_021777685.1 Planctomycetota bacterium
AGTTCTTCCTGCTCCGCTCCGGCCGGTTCGCGGCCTACGCCGCCAACCTCGCGAGGCTCCCCTGGGCCGAGGGGGCCGTCCTGATCCGGACCAGCACCCGCGAGATCGACCACCCCGACCGCCGGCCCGGTGATAGCTCGACCACGATTCTCCGCCCTGTCGCCCCGTTCCTCGAAGCGGCCCTCGCCGGGCGGATCGGGACGGTTGAGGATCTGTTCGCACGATAGATCCAGATCCCGAGATCAGACCTTCCGACGACCGGGACACCTTCGGCCCGCTCGCCCGACCCGGCGGCCTGGAGTTCGTCCGGACGAAGGCGGGCTGACCCGCCGTTTCGGATCGCCCATTCAATCACTTCCTGTTCTGGAGTGCGGGAGCCTGCTCCCGCTTTTTTCCCGGGAGCTTGCTCCCGGCGGTGGACGGTGGAAAGATCCGGGAGCAAGCTCCCTCCGAGAGAGCGGGAGCAAGCTCCCGCACTCCAGAGGCTTCCCCCGCGAACCGGGAAGTTATCGGATCGGCGGTCCTTCACGGGCCCAGGGTCGTCTCGACGGCCGAGCCTTCGCGGAGGTTGAGGTAGGACACGATTGGAACGCCATCGACCGCCCTCGGGAACACCGGGTCGACCCATCCCATCCGGGCGGCCTCGCCAATCCCCGCGCCGGCCGGCGGCGGGGCGCTCTTGAGGAGCACCAGGCGCGCGGCCCCGAGCCGGACGGCCAGTCGGGCGGCGATCGCGTCGGAGGTCGTGGTCCAGGCGTGGGGCAGGGGGTCCGGCGAGCGGTCGTCGTCGCCGAGGAACCGCCGGGGGGAGAGCAACGGCGTCCGGCCGACGGCCCAGGTCGGCGCGAGCCCGGCGAGGTCCTCGACGACGTCCAGCCCCGGCACCAGACAGGCGAGGACGCGGGCGGTCAGGTCGAGCGCCCGGAGTGCCAGGGCGTGCGACGGGCCCTCGCCGAGGCCGTGGACGGCGTCGAGGTCGCGGAGGGCGTCGACGACCCGGCCGCCGCCGCAGACGACGACGACCCGATCGCCCCGATACTCCCCCAGGAACGAGGAGAGCCGGCCGGGAAGCTCGGGCCTGTCGAGCAGGCTCCCGCCGACCTTGACGACCACCGGGCCGCTCATCGCGACTCGCCCCGCTCGCGCACGAGTTCGACCAGGGCGTGGGCGCACGCGGCGCTCGACGCGACCGGGCCCCAGGCCCGCTCCAGCGAGACGACCTCTCCGCCCGGTTCGAGCACCCGGCTTGCCAGCCGGCGCGCCAGGAACTCGCCCGATCCGGCGACGACGGCGTGGCGAGGCCGGCCGACCGTCGCGCCGGTCGCCCGGATCGCGGCCTCTTCCAGCCGGGCCAGGAGCACGTCGTCGGCGGCCTGGGCGAAGGCGAAGGCATCTTCGGGGGTGAACCCGTCGCGGTCCGAGCCGATCATCCGCGCGAGGCGGTCGCGGGCGGCGTCGGCGGTCGCCGGGCGGCCGTCGGCGGGGGAGAGGTCCGCCGGGTCGGACCGGATCTCGCCAAGCGTCAGGTAGACGTCGAGGGTCGTGGCGAACAGCTCGGCGGTCAGGCCGGTCGGCCGCCCCCGGAACGGCAGCTCGCGGGCCAGCGAGCAGAGCGGCGTGCGCCGGACCCCGGCATAGACCAGCTCGCCCGTCTGGAGCCGCTCGGTGTCGGTCCGCCCCCTGACGGCCGCCCGCCGGTCGGCCAGCGGGATCAGGTCGGTGGTCGTCGAGCCGATGTCGATCAGGATGCCCGGTCCTTCGGGGATCAGCCGTGCGGCGACGGTCGCCAGCGCCAGCCAGTTGGCCGCCGCGGCGAGATGCGGCGACCGGCGGATCTCCTCGACTTCATGGAACCGGCCGTCGATCCCCCAGACCAGCGCCGGACGCCCCCCGATCGCCCCGAGCGTCGCATCGAGGATCGCCCGGACGCCGACGGCCCGGGTCGGGTAGCAGTCGCAAAGCTCGGCCGTCATCGTGACCGCGACCCCATCGAACGCGGGCAGGGTTTCGAGGAGCGAGGCCAGGTGCTGGATCAGCTCGTCCGGGTGTTTCCAGAGTTCGAACGGCAGGGCTCGCGACTGCCCCGACGAATGCGCGGCCTTCAGGTTCGCGCCCCCAACGTCGAGGGCCAGCCAGGTGGGGGGGAAGCTCATGGCGATTCATCCATCCTTTGACAATTCCAGCATGGCCGATGATCGAGGGACGATCTTGCCATGACCTCGATCATTCAGTCGAGGAGCATCCCGCCCTCGGCGTCGAAGCTCACGGGCGGGGCGTCATCGGGGATACGGAGCCGGTCGGGCCATCCTGTCCCTTCGAGCCCGCCCTCAACGGCCGCGAGCCACGCACCGGCGACGGTCCCCGGTCCCAGCAGCCTGAGCAGGCCGACGTAGGAAGTCGTCGGCCTCGGGTTGATCTCCAGGACGGTCACTCCGGCCCGGGGATCGTCGAGAAAGTCCACCCCGACGAACCCCCGAAGTCCTGGGACCGAGGTTACGGCCCGCTCCACGGCCGTCAAGTCCACCCCGGCCGGTCCCCCGATCGTCCCCCCTCGATAATGCACCCGCCCCTCGGGATCGACCCCGATTCGCTGGCGACCGACGGCGACCAACCAGGCCCGGCCGTCGCGATCGACCAGGTAGCTGGCGCCGCCGGGAACTCCCGATAGGTAGGGCTGGACGATCGCCTTCCGGAGGTCTCGCAGTCGGGCCGGCGGTCGGGCCGGATCGCGGATGATGAAGGTGTCGAGCGACCCCGCGCCGTCGACCGGCTTGACGATCATCGGGCCGTCCCGGTCGGTCGGCAATCCTTGCGAGGGATCGACGAGCTGCGTCGGCGGGGTCGGGATGCCGTTGGCTTCGAAGTGGGCGGCGAGCCGGGCCTTGTCGGCGGTCAATTCGATGGCCTGTGGATCGGAGCCGAGCGACCGGCCGCCAAGTCTCTCGATCGACCGGGCCAGGTCGGCGAGGATGCCATCGGTCTCCGGGGCGATCGGCGCGGTATAATCCGCCTCGGCCGCGATCGACTCCCAGGAACGGCCCTCGCGATCGACCACGAGCCGGACATTGGCCCTCAAACCGACCTCCCGAGGCAGGCGAGCATCGAGGGTCGCGACCACGCGGACGTCCGGGACGGCGGCGAAGTCATGGACGATCGCCCGGCGCATCGCGGCCCCCTCGGCGGCCCAGGAGGCGGGAAGGTCCTTGCCCGCGAGCCCTCCGCCGGTGACGTGCTCGAAGACCAGGACCGTGATCGGACCCCTCATGCGAATCATCCCCGTGCTCGATGTCCGTCGAGGCGCCGCCGTCCGCGCCAGGGCCGGCGACCGCGCCCATTATGGGCCGCTCCGGAGCGTCTTGCACGAAGGCACCGACCCCGTCGCCCTCGCCAGGGCCGGGCGCGACGCATGGGGACTGCCCGACCTCTACGTCGCCGACCTCGACGCCATCCTCGGCGAGACATCCGCGAACGCCTCCCTGTTTCGTGCGATCCACAAACTCGGGCCGACCCTCTGGGCCGACGCCGGGGTCCGAGGCCCGGAAGACGTGCCGGCGCTGGTCGAGGCCGGGGTCGATCGGATCATCGTCGGCCTGGAGACCGTCCGGGGGCCCGGAGCCCTCGCCGGGATCGTCCAGGAAATCGGGGCCAAGCGGGTCGTCCTCAGCATCGACCTCCACCAAGGACGGCCGATGGTCGACACGAGGGCCGCCTGGGGGACGGACGATCCGGCGGCGATCGCATCGCTGGCGATCGAGGCGGGGGTCGTCCGATTCATCCACCTCGACCTGGCCCGAGTCGGGACCGGCCGGGGGGTTGAGGTCCCGGCGGTCTTGCCCTCCGAAGGGGTCGAGTGGATCGTCGGAGGCGGGATCGCCGGGATCGAGCAGGTCCGCGAGCTGGCCCGCGCCGGATTCAACGGCGTGCTCGTCGGGTCGGCCCTCCACGACGGGCGGATCACGGCCGGCGACCTGGAATCGATGAAGCTGATGGGTGACGTGGAGCGACGCCACCCGTCATCCTAGCGGCCGTCGGACCAGTTCACGATCCGGGCGTGGCCGTCCTCGTCGTCGATGTAGTAGACGAGCGGGTGGACGTCGGGCAGGTGGCGGAGGTTGGACTTCGCGAGCGCCAGCCTCCGGCCGCCGTGGCCGACGGGGGTGAGGTGGAGGACGACCCGGGGGACGCTGTAGAACTCGGGCGTCCACTCTTCCTTCAGCTCGTCGGTGATGCTCTGCACGGCCACGATGGCGGCCCCCGTGTCCTTGGCGAGGTGGCCGAGGTTGCGCATGACCTCGACGGGGTTCCGCTCGCACGAAAGGCAGATGTAGGCCGAGAGCGGGTCGAGGATGATCAGGGCGGGGTGGAGCTTCGCCACGTCGTCCTTGTCGATCTCTCGGTCGACGGCCCAGATCCGCGAGAGGTCGGCCCCGGCGGCGTCGAGCCGGGGGCGCACGGTGTCGGCCAGGCCGTCGTCGCCGCTGAAGATCACGACATTGGAGGGGTCGATGTGGGTCTTCATCAGCGGCATCGGCGCGCCCCGGCTGACCCGCGCGGCCAGCTCCAGGGCCAGCGACGACTTGCCGACTCCGGGCTCGCTCTCCAGGAGCGTCACCTTGCCGAACGGAATGCGACCCTCCCAGAGCCACTTGACCGTCTCGGGCTTGACGTCGGCCAGGCTCGTGAACACGGCGTTGCTCATGATACCCCCCAGTACGCGCCGCAGGCGGAGAAATCCCCCGGCGCGCTTGACCCGCGAACATCGCCCCGGCGGGGGCGTTCGTCGCCCCCTTCTGGTGATTGTAGCCGGTCGCGCCGCCCGAGGGTGACTCCTCCCGGTCAAAAAGCCGGAATTCAACCGGGGCCGCCCCGGCCCGATCACCCGATTAGCTCGTTCCGGAGGACCGTCACCGCCCGGCCCCCGAGCCGGACGCACTCCCCCTCGACGCGGACCCGGACCACGCCCCCCCGGCTCGACGCCAGGTACGCGACCAGATCCGAAAGCTGCATCCAGGAGTCGGGCCTCGGGCCGTCCAGGACGCAGACGGCGGCCGGATTCCCCACGAACGGGCGGTCGGCGAAGGCATCAACCCTGACGATGCGCCGCGGCATGGCGGGCGATCCGGGGTGATCTCGAACCGGGCGGAGTACGATACTCTCCTTCCGACTCCCCGCGCGGGTCAAGGGTTCGCGAGCCGGCCTCGGCCCGGGGTGGGCCTTCTGAGATGAGAGAGGCGACGGCCGGATTCGGCGGGAGGTTGTTGGCGCGAGGGTGGGCCGGATTTAGGATGCGAGCAAGGGCCGGACGATTCAACTCGCCGGCCGGTCGGTCAGGACCGTCGGACGTGAGGCCATCCGGGCCCGATCCGCCCTCCCGACCCGGAGCATCTCCAGCGATTCTCGCGAAAGGACCGCCCCCGTGCGACGACCCTTCCCCCGATCTCGCTTCGGTCTTGTCGGGGCCGCCTGTCTCGCAACCTCCCTCACGCTCATCCCCTCGCCCTCGACGCCGGCCCTTGGCCAGGAGTCCCCGGCCTCGCCGACGCCCCTGGCCCGCTACGTCCCCAGGGACAACCTGGTCGTCTACGTCGAATACGACGGCCTGGACGCCCACGCCGACGCCTGGCATAAGACCGCGGCTTACAAGATCCTCAACGACACGCCCACCGGGGCGATGCTCGAGGACCTGTTCGTCCAGCTCTTCGAGAAGATCCCGAGCCCGATGATCACCGGCCCGGAGGCGCTGGCCCTCCTCAAGCACCTGGCCCGGTCGGGTTTCGTCTTCGCGGTGGGGGGAGAGACGCGCAAGCCGAATCCGGATTTCATCGTGTTCGCGTTCCGGGATGCCTACAAGAACAAGGAGGTCCGGCCGACCTTCTTCAAGCTGCTCAACGCCCTGCCCGCGCCCAATACCAAGATCCAGGGGACCGTCCGGGTCGAGCAAAAGGTGGCGACCGGCAAGCGGGCCGACGGGCAGACGTTCACCTCCTGGGTCGAGGACTCGAAGAAGGAAGACCTCGTCGTCGTGCTCCCCGCGCCCGAGTCGGCCGACATCATCCTGGAGACGCTC
>JAJYDH010000010.1 GCA_021777685.1 Planctomycetota bacterium
GAACGGGGGGAGGTTGATCTTGTCGGAGAGCTTCATGTAATAGGCCGCATATCCCGCGTGCTCGATCTTCGCCCCGGTGTTGGCGACGTAGGTTTCGGCGTGGACGATCCGCTGCGAGGGGTCGAGCGTGGCGGCGGGCCGGGCGTCGAAGCGGTCGGGAAGCCCGTCGATCTGCTGGGCGTTGAAGACGTTGTAGCTGCGGGCGATCCAGTAATTCTCCCTGCCCTCCTCGCCATCCTCGGCGGTGACGCCCTTGCTCATGGGCTGGCAGAAGATGACGGGGGTGGCCTTCTCCCCCTTGCGGACGCTGCCGCCGTATTCCCTGGCCTGCTGGAATGTCATGTAGTAGGGGCTGGCGTGGCCTTTCAGGGTTGCGGTCAACCAGAGCCAGAAGACGTTGACCCCGCGATAGGGGATGCCGTTGTGGCGGAGTGGGAGGCCCCCGCCGGACTTGTTCCAGGGGCAGCGCCAGGGGGCGAGGCTGCCCGCTTCGAGCTGGGCGACGATGGAATCGGTTACGGACTTGTAAAGGTCGTTGGCGGTCATGGTCTGCTCTCCGCGAATGGGTGATGGGGTTGAGCGCGTCGCTCAATCCCTGACCCACTGGCGAAGTGCGGGGTGTGATTCCGGCAAGGGTTGCAAAGCGGCTGCACACGGGAGCTTGCGAACACGGAAGCTGCGGAGCAACTCGCGCAAGCCCTTGCGGAATCGAGGGGCGGAGCCCCTGAGTGCGTCAGCGTGTGGAGCGACGCGGAGCGGTCACGGAGTGACGGGACTCGCGAAAGTAGCGGCCCCGAAGTGGAGACGCCGGGAGCCATCCCGATTAAGCTGGATGCATGAATCGGAAGCCGCCCGGGATCGTCGTCATCGCCTTCCTCATCTCGGGCATTTTGGCCCCGATCGGCGTCGTCGCCGCCTGGACGGGCTCAGAAGCGGCAGGCTGGATACGCGATGCCTCGGTCCTGACCTCGACGGCGACCGCCATAACGCTCTGGCTGCTGATGCGAAGGGAGCGGGCTAGGCAGGCGCGCGGCGATTGAGCGTTTCCAGCCCTTAGGCAACTCCACTACCGACCCCTGCCCTTACCCCGACTCTCTTCGATCGCCTCGCGCCACTGGCTGCTCGGTTCCTCAACCGGAGACTCGCTCACTTCAGGAAAGTCCTCGTCGAAGTCTCGCCGTCCGGGAGGCTTCCTGAAGACCATGTCCGCAGTCAGGAGGGCCAGACCAGCGAATCCTGCGGCGACCAGGATGCCGACCCCGGAGAACATACCGAAGGCGCAGGCGGCCAACAGCGCCGTTGTTGTGGCGCTGCTCTTGAGGTTGCGGGGGTCGCCGTTTTCGGTCATGGGCAGCGAGCCTCGGACGATGCATAACCGACGATCAATCCGGTGCTCATCGGCCCCGCTCCACGCCCCGCGCGTCGGCGATCTCCCTGGCCAGTCGCACACCGTCAATCACGTTCTCGCCCGGCGCCATGCCCTCCGGCTTCGGTCTTTCCCATTGCCTCGTGGCGGGCTTGAACTGGAATCCCGCCTTCTGCACCTGCTCCATCAGGTCGTATTCCGTCGCCCTTGAGAGCGGACGATCCTCGGCGAATTGCAGTGCAGCCGTGCCACGGTTTTTGTCATCGATGCCCTTGTTGACGCGGACGCCGGCAGATTCGTAGCGGGCGACGTTTTTGTAATCTTCCGGCACGGGCAGGAATTGCGGCCGCTCGGCTCTTACCCTGGCCACGAAGCTCGGTAATGGGTGATCCTGCCCGTTGCGGTCGTGTGACGGGCGCGGCCTGGCGATGTCGGGGATGGGCTCGACCAGCTCTTTGGCGGGGGGTTCTGCTTCGGCTCGTGATAGCCGCTCGAGGACGGGTTCTGGCGGGGGAAGCTGAGCGGGCAGCTTATCGGCGGTCGTGAGGCCGGCTTTCTCGATGACGGCGTCCAATGTTTCAGCGACTGCGACGGGTTCGGCTTTGGATTTGGCTCTTGATTTGCGCGGCATGGCATCCTCCCTGTTGCGGGGGAGGATAACGCCGATCTACGGAGTGGTCAAATGATTAGTAGCGAGGGGTACAAGGGGAGGGTTTGCGTCCCGCCTACCGGCAGCCTGCGCTCACCGATGAAGGTGGGTTTGAGCGTGGTTGGATCGCGGATTGCGTTGAGCGATAATTACTTTGGGTAGTCTACCAATTGTCTGGCAATTTTTTAATAATATCAGGACACAATAGCTTAATGTTGCCGGTTAGCCATCCGATCCTTCCGACTTCTTCCTACGCTCAATCACCCCCTCTTTGCGCGGCGCATCCGGCACGAGCTTTAAGGGCAACAGCTCAGTTATCGACTTGTAGAAGCCGCCGCGTTTCTTCGTCAGGCGGTTTTCCAGCGTGAAGCGCCCGGTGCCGTCCCTGCTGGCAACTGCGAGGAGGATGCAGGGTTCCCCGCTTTCGGGATGGGCGATGGCAGCAGAATACTTGCGGAGTTCGTCGTTGAATTCCTTCACAAAGGATTTTCGGTTCTCATAATCGTCGGCCTGGGCGTGCTTGGCGTAATAGGCGTTGACCTGAATTTGGAACACATCCAACAACCATCCGTGCGCCTGCCTGTAATTCGATGCGAAAGCCCCGACGACGAGTTGCATGATCCGCTTGATCTGCAAGGGGGGCAGATCGGCTAGCTTCCCCGGCAAGTGCCCTATCTTCATCGTCACCGCAAATAGCATCGACGTGACGCCAACCGCCACGTCCTCGACGATCTCCCCGCCCAGCGTCCTTGCTGAAACTGTGTTCAGGTGCTCCTCGAGGTAAGCGCTTCTCGCCTCCTCGGGGAGTTCGAGCAGCTCTTCTATGGTAAGGGGCTTGTCTTCCATCTGAAATTTCCGGCCTTGACTTTCCGCAGCTTCGCGCCCAATGATGGGTCCGAGCGATAAAGTATTTGGTTTATCGGCCTAGAGTATCCGCCAGTCCATATGAGGACAAGGGCAATCGCTCTCGGTTTCGCTCCGCGCGCCCTCTTTTGCCCGGTGCTTCTTTTTCAGGAGATTCTTGAATGACCGCCGCTCTCCCGCTCTCCCCGCTCAATTTCGACCAATCAGCCTGCGCCGTCGGCGACCCTGCCGCCTGACCCGGCGGCCTGAACCAAAACCCACTGATCCAAGAGCGCGTACCCATTCCGCGCCCTTTCCACGCGCGTTCCGTCGTCTCCTGCCCGTTTTCGCCCGGCGAATCTTCATCCAGGACATGGACCATGTTCAACCAGGAGCCGAAGCCCTTCGGGGACGATATTCGCAAGCATGGCGGACGGACGCCGTCCTCGAACGATAACCATCGACCTCACTTCTCAGCTACCAAGCCAACTCCCGCATCATGCGGCGATCCAGAGAGGGAGTGGTGCACTTCCTTCTCCACGGCCCACAGCCAAGGCATCTTTCAGATCGCACGCCGCTTCGGTCTCGTGAACGATGCCGATGATCTGGCTCAAGAGGTCTTAGCCAGGGCATTTGATACTCGTGATGAACTCGCTACGTGGGAACATACCAAGGTCGAGCGATGGGTCTACAAGGTCACAGCGAATCTCTGCCTTGACTCTCTTAAACGGCGAAAACGAGAAGACTTGCGCCTTCGTCGGATTGCCTACCTGCGACAGGAAGCCATGAGTCGGCACGAACTCGAAGCGGTGGACTCCCTCATCGAAGCCGTCGCCCAGCTCGATCCTAAACAGAGATACGCCGTTGAAGTGCGCTTCTACGACGGCAGGAAGAACCATGAGATTGCCGAGCAGTTGGGTCTCACCCCCAAGCAGGCGTCGGCGCTCCTGGGCCGCGCGTTGAGGCGGCTGAAAGTGATGCTGGGCCGGACAGATTCCACGAAAATCTAAAAAAACGGAACGCATCCCTGGGATTTCTGGAATCGGCGTCGTTCTACTTATGACCGCAGCGAGATGTTCGGCATCTCCAATCACGCCGCAGACCGCCTTCACTTCCACTAGTTCGGAGTACCGTACCCCTTCCGCGCTCGGGGTGCGCCCTGAAGGAGACTTCCAATGTCGGAGAAGAACCGCCAAATCGTCCGCATGCTCGCAAGCTGGGCCAAGCGCGACCTCAACGCCCGCAAGGATTACGGCGACGAGACCGCACTCAAGGCGCTCGCCCGATCTCGCGCAAAACATCAAATCACGCCGCTCGTCGCACGGTCGGACGGCACGTTGCTCGACGGCTACCGAACGCTTCGCGGGCTGGAGCTGGAAGGGATGCTCGATATCGAGCTGGATTTCCTCATCGACGACGAGGCCGAGACGCCGGACGCCGTGACGCGAATTCAACTCCTGTCGGCCGCCCATCGTGCCGACCTCAGCCCATACGACAAGGCTTCCGCCATCCGCGACATCAAGCTGGCCAATCCTGGGATGTCCAACCGGCAGATCGCCGAGGATGTCGACCTCGACGGAGGTTACATCACCAAGCTCCTGGACATCTTCGACTGCAAGCCTCAAGTCCAGGAAGCCGCCCGCGACGGGAAAATCGGCCCGAGCGAATGGCCGCTCTTCGCCCAGGCGCGCGATCAGCTCACGGCCCTTCAGCTCCGGCTTTCCGGCAAGATCAAGACTCGCGACGCGCTGGCCGCCTACATCAAGCAGCAGGATGAGCCCGCCAAGACGGAAGCGGACACGGTGAAGCTGAAGTCGATCGGCATCGCCATGCATCAGTCCAAGATGGTGTTGCTCAAGGGCGGCGTCGACCTGAAGACCGCCAAGGAGATGCTCACTTCGGCCTTGAAGCTCGTTGATAAGGCCATCGAGGACGGGCTCACGGCCCGCTCGGCTCAGGCGATGTGGAAGGACACATCAAAGAAGACGCCGGGAGTGAAGACGCCACGCAAGCCGCGCCAGAAGCCCGACCGGCCCACCGACACGCCCGCCAACTAACCGCGTGCGGCGTCATCCCGTTTGGCGCCGTCTTCACTCGATCGGTAGTCGCGATAACGACGCTGTTGCGTCGGGGAGTTTCGCTCCATGGGATTCTGGAAACGAAAACCACACGACCCGCTCGATGAGCTGCTCTTCAGATGGCCGGACGGCCTGCCGTTCACCATCCGCGACGTTATGCGCAGCGTCGAAGTGAAAGGGATTTCTGGAAGTGGTAAGACCAGCGGCGCCTATCAGCACTTCCTCGACAAGCTGCTCGGCCATCCCCGCTCGACGCTGGCCATCGTCACCCAAAAGCCCGAGGAGCGGGAGCAGGTCGTCGAAGCGTTCCGCCGCAGGAAGCGGCTCGACAAGCTCGTCATCATCGAAGAGGGCGGCAAGCTCAAGTGCAATTTCCTGGAGGATGAATTCCTGTCGGGGGCGGACACAGCCTCGCTCACCGAGCTCGTCACGGTCATCGGCCAGGGCATGAAGGCCCAGGAGAGCGACCCGAATCCCTTCTACAAGGACGCCGAGCGCCGGTGCATCTACAACGCCATCGGCGCATTGGGGATGGGCGGAAAGGTCACGTTCCCCAACCTCCAGGAGTTCATCGTCGATGCGATCCCGCCGCTGGGCCGGAGCGACCCCGAGACGGCAAAGCGAGCCATGGAAGAATGGCGAAAGCGGCTGCATTACAGGGTCATGATGACGGCGGCGGCCAAGACCAAGACCCCGATGCAGGCCAGCGACTGGAAGGTGTTCGCCGACTACTGGTCGAAGGAATGGCTGCTGGGTGACGAGCGTACACGAGGCAATATCATCGCCGGCTGTATGAACGTCACTCATGCCGCCACCACCGGGCTGGCCAGGGAGATGACAGGCACCGTCAACAATGTCTCGCCCCGGATGATCGACGACGGCTACTCGTTCCTCATCCACCTGCCATTCTCCGTCTACGGGCCGACCGGCCGCTTCGTCGCCGGGGGCCTGAAGTACAAGATTCAGCGTCATATTCTCAAACGAAAATGGAATCCTACGGGTTACTTCAACGTGCTCCTCCTGGATGAATACCAGGAATCATGCACGGATTTCGATGCCACCTATCTTTCCCAGTGCCGCTCGCACGGCGGCTGTATGCTCGCGCTGACCCAGACGGTGCATGCCGAGTTCGGGCGGATGGGAGGACATGCGGGCCACCACCGCGTCAGCCAGCTCCAGTCGAATTTCGGCACGCATTACTACTTCCTGTCCGATCCCGCCACGGCCAAGGCCGCTTCCGAGCTGCTGGGGATGCGGCGGGAAATCTTCATCACGGCGTCCATCCCCGGCGGAGATGAGCCGTGGGACATGATCTTCGGCCGCTCCAAGGCATCCGCCAGCGTGTCGGAGCAATATCAGCCGATCTTGCAGCCGTCGGTGCTGCAATCGCGGCTCCGCACCGGAGGCCCCGAGAACGATTACTGCGTGGATTCGGTCGCGGTGCGGCCGGGCCACCCCTTCAAATCGGGGGAGAATTATCAGTTCGTCACATTCAAACAGAGGTGAACATGCCAAAAGAACAACAGCAGCAGGGCAGCCTCGTCCAGGACATGAAGAATAGCTTCAACCTCTCGCTCTGGCTCATCAACTCGCTTTGCCTGTGCTTCTTCGTGTTCATCCGATCGGGGATGGGCACGCGGGCGCTCGGATGGGAGGGGCTGATCGTCTTCGGTTCGCTCCCGATGCTGGCCGCCCTCCTCCATTCCAACGCCATGCTCCTGTTCTGGAAAGCTTGGATCGTCATGGCCCTGTTCCGCATGCTGACCGCAGACCGCAATCAGCACACCCGCTATCCGGGCTGGCCATGGGTGATGTCCATCCTGACGCTCGGCCTGCTGGGAGAGTCCAAGCTCAGGTTCCTCGAACCGTTCATGCTGCTCGGCGTGGCCTACCTGATCTCCGACGTGTCGATGCCTGCGGCAAAGGCCATCGCGTTCGGGGGCATCGCCATCGGCATTAACAATCGGATCGGGATGGCGCTCAGGCGGAAGATCAGGGACGACATCCGCGACGCGGCGCACGACGCCGCGAACTACTACCGATGAGGAGAGATCGATGGGTATTGCTTCCGATGTGGGCAATTGGATGAAGGAAGCCGCCGCCGACCTGGGCGAATGGCTCAAGGAGACCGCCAAGGAACGCACCGATATCAGGGTTGTCGCCGCCGAACTGCTCGATGGCGTCACCGACAAGTTCATCCCGCAAGGCGCCGCCGAGATTTCCAGCGCGCTCTTCACCGGCCAGGGTTATTCGCCCTATGGCAGTCCGCAACAATCCATCGGGCTGGAGAGCGGAGAAGTGGCCGATCCCGCGCCCGAACCGGCTCCGACCACCCAGGAGATGTACGAGCAGAACCTGGCCATATACGCAGACCGTGGCGGCCAGGAGCCTGGCATCGAGCGTTGATAGACACCAAATTATAGGAGATAGTGATCATGAATCAGCAGCAACTCGCCGGGCACACCCTCCCGCCTCCCACACCGCCGCAGCAGGAGCGCCCCCCGGAGAAGAAGCCCGGCTTCTGGAGCGGCTTCCTCCGCTCGCTGATGACCAACGGCCTGATCCACCTCGCCGTCAACGTCTTCGGATTCTGGTCGTTCATCCCCGTGATCCTGGCGCTGATCCTGGCGTGCTTCGGCTGGAAGACGGCCGCGCCCGGTCAGGAGAAGCCCAAGGGGCTTCCGGACATCATCAACGATGCCAAGGAGAAGCTGCCCAACCTCGGCAACGACGATGGAGACAAGCCAGAAAAGGGCGGCATCCTCCCGACGCCGACCAAGGTCATCAAGGGCGGCATCAGCCGCAAGGTTGATGAAAAGATCGACGAGGCCAAGAAGGAAGTGATCGACCCGCTCAAGGAGCTGGCCAAAAGGCGCGAGGCCGCCCACCGCGAGAAGCTATACGCCCGCGCCAGGGCGGTCGGCCTCAAATACGAAGAATCCTGGCCGACGGCCGAACTCCAGGCCATGGTCGAGGAGGCGGAAGAGCAGGCCGAGCGGCAGCGGCTGACCGCCGAGGCGACCAAACTCAGGTATGGAGTCAACCCTTCCTGGGATATTGCGACGCTCCGCAAGCAGGTCAGTCTGGTCCGCGATTACGTCAACGGCGATGCCTCCTACCAGCTCAAGCACCAGATCTGGGAGGAGGCGATGGAGCGGTGGAAAGGAGAGCGGGAACGCGGCCCGAATGCCCGCTGTCCTCAGTGCAAGGTCGCCTTCCGCAGCCGCGCCGATGCCAAACACAGCCTGAAATGCCTCAGATGCGGCGTCATGTTCTCGGCGGGCAGGGCCAGGGCATTCTGGACACCGCCCCCGCCGCCGAAGGAACCCGTGCCGCCGCAGATGCCCAAGGGACTGCTGGGGAGCTTCTTCTCGTGAGCATACGCCGGATCATGGAATGGACGTTGATCGTCGCATTCCACTGCTGGCAGGCCACGGTGTGGGCTCCCACCCTGGCCTACCTTCTCATGCTGCTGCTCTCCTACCTGATGCAGCCATCTCCCCAATGGAAGGTTACCAGATGAACAAATTCTTCACCATCCTCGGCCTGCTCGCCGGCACCTCCCTGCTCCTGTACTGGGGCGGGGAGGCCCCAGACTGGCTGCTCAAGGCCGAATGCCTGCTCCTGATGGGCGCGGCGCTGGTGATCGGCTTCACCGCCAGGAACCCGGCCATGCCCGACTGGATGCGCAACGACTCGGTGCTGGGCGTGGCCCTCGTTTATATCGGAGTGGGCCTGGCCTTCGTCCCGGCGAACCTGATCCTGTCGAGCGCCTGCATCGGCGCGGGGCTGCGGCTCGTCACCAGGTCGGCCATCGAGCCGATCAGGGCGCGGTTCACCGGAACATCGATCGTTCGCACCGGCAGCGATATCGTGCTGCGGGAATCCGGCCACATCGTCACCCGCGAATAAACCCCGGCGGCAGGGAGGCCGCCACACCGGAGGCACCCGATGGAATCGCTGATGCATCAGATCGCCGTCAACGCCGCGCATTACGCGGTGGACAACTGGGGCAAGCACCTGCCGCCGTCGGAGAAGGCGGAAATGTGGCAACAATTCTATGATAGCGCCTATGCGGCCATCATGACCTGGGATGAGGCTTCCAGTGCCGGCCGTTTCAGGGCGGCGGCGCTGATCTCGGAGAACTGAGATGATCCAGACGAACCAGTCTTGCAATGAGGATATTCATAAAGCAGCGTGCATCATCGCCAGGCGGTTCACCTCCATGATCGGCGGCATCCTGCGCGATGACGAACGCGGCGAGGCGGAGCGCGAGAGCTATATCATCGCCCGCGAGGTGATCGAGCAATTGGCCACCTTCAAGTCGGGAGGGAAGTGATGCCCTCCAGAGAGCAGATTCGACAGGCCAGGGATCGCATCGCCGAGCTGGAGCGGTCTGTCTTCGTCCGCGAAGACGGCATGGTCATGCGGGTGAACAGCGCCTCGGCCAATCACGCCGTCTTCTGGAACGACCTTTCCGGCGGCGAGAAGCTGGCCGTGATGGGCTCAGAAGTTGATTTTCAGGGATTCGAGCCCGATCAGGCCGAGGAAGTCATGGCGCGGGTGGCCGACGGTGTGGATCAGGCGGAATGGATGGAGGGTATCGGGGTGGAGGAACCCATCCTCTACGAATTCATGCGGCCACAGGCAGGGGGCGATCTGCGTCTGGCGGATATTCAAGCGAAGGATCTTGAAGAAGCGATCATCCTGGTCGGGCAATCGTTCGTCGAAGGCGATTACGCGATGCCATCACGCGGCGATGGAATTTACACATTCGATGGCCAATCATTCAACTGGAGCCTTACCCCGGAATTGCAGGATGCCCTCGATCAATTGCATGCGGATTGGCGTGCGGGCGAATTGCCCGAACACGAGCCGGAACCGATCCAGATTGAAAAGCCCGACACCTATGAGGTCTGGCACCGCGACGGTGACAAATACAGGAAAGTCGCCGAGCTGGACGCCGCCGATGCCCAATCGGCGTTCATCATGTCGTCATTCATCAGGCCGCCAGCCGACCGTCCCACCGGGCTGGGCGACATCATCCTCACGCCCGACGGGGAAGAATACAAGGCCGCCATGATCCGCGTCGGCACTTTCGAATCTCCCGGCCTGTTGCCGACGCGCGACCTGCACGAGCAGGCCTACGCCGAATGGCTGGAAGACCAGGAGCAGCGCCACCTTTACGACAGGAGCGTCGATTATTCGGATCGGGACAGCATCGACATGCTCCGTGAAGTGCTGGATGACATCCGGGCCGATGACGAACTGCGGGCTGGGAGCCGCCCGCCCACGGAACCCGACTACGATTCCACGCTGCGCGAGGCCGCCGAGCAGGCGCAATATCGCAAGGAACCCGATAAGGGGAGGGATCGTTGACCGGCTTCGATATCACCTACACCATACGGGGCGCATCATGAGATACATCCTGTTCATCCTGGCCATCCTCATCCTCGCCGTCGATCATCGCACGCCCTATGAGGAGGCCGTCGACAGCGCCGTCCAGATTCAGACCGGTGAGGGGAGCGGATCGGGCGTGTTCGTCGCGCCAGACATGGTGCTCACCGCCTACCATGTCGTCGAGGATGAGTACGATATCCGGATTCATCCGCCCGTGCGCGAAAACGGCACCGTCGTCAATTCGCCCGACCGCTACCGGCACGGCATTCGCGCGCAGGTCGTCGCCATCTCGCCCGGCAAGGACCTGGCGCTGCTGCGCGTCGAGGGCACGGGCAGTCCGATGCGGCTGGGCAGGAGCCCGTCGCCGGGCGATGCCGTGTTCGTCATCGGCAACGGGGATAACGTCCGGTTCCGCCACGTCTTGGGCTCCGTCCGGGCGGTCTATCACGATGAGGCGATGACGGCCGGCGATGCCATCTCTGCGCGTATGGTTGATATCACGTGCCCGGTCAACATGGGCGATTCCGGCGGCCCGCTGATCCTCAATGGCCGGCTGGTCGGCATCGTCAGCTATATCAACACCGATCAGTTCGGCGTGTCCAAGGCCATCGATGCCGGGGAGATCGCGGATTTTCTCAGGGAGGCCAGCAGATGAGATACACCTGGAGCACGCTCGATGCCCGCACCGGGCGCATCGAGGTCATCGAATGCTACAGCTCGATGGAGGATGCCATCGGCGATATGAAGCTCTGGTGGTGGGAAGACGATAGGCCCAGCGTCGATTTCGTCACCAACGACGACACCGGCGCGGTGGCGGCGGTCGCCATGAGCGGCGCGGAGCGGGAGCTTTTCATCACCACCTATGACGGGCGGCATCTGACGGTGGAGATGCCCGATTCCTACAAGGAGACTGCACCATGACAGTCAGGCAGGCGGCCGAGCGGCTGGAGGTGAGCGCGAGCACGGTCTATGGCCTGATCGCCGCCGGCCGCCTGCGCCATCACAGGATCGGTACGGGAAAGGGCGCGATCAGGATACCGGACAGCGCCATCGAGGAATTCCTGAAGGCCAGCGAAGTGTCGGTCATCAACGTCCCGGAAAAGAAGAAGCAATTCCGGCACATCAACGTCCCCTAGAGCGGCCTGAAGTCCTTCAGCACGCCGTGCATGGCCTTGTGCTGGTCGATCAGGTGGCCGTAATGTTTCAAAATCATTGCTGTATCCCGGTGCCCGAGCATTTCTCTCAAGTATTCGATCTTGTCGGGATACTGGACGATGAAATTCGTTGCGAAGGAATGGCGCAGGCCGTACAGGGTGATCCCATCGGGCAGCGGCCTGCCCTCCCGCTTCAACCGCTCTTTCAGCTTGAATAGCACGAGGTAATTGGAATCGGCGGGGAATGGCTTGCCGTTGACCGAGCGGAAGATCGGGCCTTCCGGCCATTCCTTGTTCAGCCGTTCGGCCATCCGGACCATATCCGGGTTGAGCCAGATTCGTTTGACGATCTTCTTCCGGCTGACACGCCCGCGATAGATCTCCTCGGTATCCCAGACCTTCAGGTGGGCGTTGTAGTGCTTCGCCTCGATCTTCCGGATCGTGGATGGTCGCGCCCCGGTCCATGCGAGCGCCCGCAGGAAATCGACGTAACGCGCATTGCTCTCGGCGACCACCAGGTCGAACACCTCCTGCGGCCAGACCGCCTCACCCCCTCTACTCTGCCCCTCGGGCAATTCGATCCGGCCTCGCAGGGGATTGGCCGCAATCATGCGTACCTTGTTGGATGCGCCCCAATTCAGGGCGGCCAGGATCATCGCCTTGTAGAGCCGCCTGGTCCCGGGCGATCTGAGGTTGGGCCTGGATGCAATCCAGCCCTCGACGTGCGCCGGGCGCATATCCTTGACCCGGATGTCGCGGCCAAGATAAGATATGAATTCGTTGATACGTCCCTTGCAGAGCCGGAACCGCTCCTTGTCCATCGTGAGGGAGACGTGTTCCAGCCACGCATCGGCCACCTCGCCGAAGGTCGGACTGGTGGATACCGGCTCGGACAGGTCGGCCTTGGTCAGCAGGAAGCGGTACTGCCGCTCCGCATCGGCCTGATCGGTGCCGAGTCGATGGAGCTGCTTGTCGATGGTGACGGTGTACTGCTTCAGCGAAGGGGTGAAGTTGAGCTTCGGGGGGCGTGCCATCGGGCCACCGTTTTCAGGGATTCTTTTCGGGGTTCTTTTCGAGATTGTGTTTCATGAAAGAAAAGAATTCAAGCGAATTCGGCCCGAAAACCGGCGTTTTGACGAAGTTCAGTTCTTTGAGTAATGGATCATCCCCATGAAGCCGATGCCGACAATTCCGATTCGAACCATCCGGCGCAACCTCAGATGTGGGCGAGCGAAAGGGCCAAAAGGCCCGGGGGGACCCCTCGATTCGCCGTCGTAACATAGCCGGGACCGCCGCGAGTGGCAAGGCCGAGACGCACGAGCCCCGGGGGTTGCCTTGCCGCATCCCGCCCGTTGCCCTAGAGTGAGAGTGAGCGAGGACGACGCGATCCGACCTCGCCCCGGCCCCTCGGACGACAGGGAGGGCTTCATGGATTCGACCGTTCCTCGGCCTCGATTCCGACGGGCCTGGAGGCGACTGGCCTCGATCGGAATTCTGGTTGTCATGCTCGGCTATGCCGGGATCTCGCTGTTCACCGCCCACATCCTCACCCGGCCCAACAATCGGCCCACCACCGTCGACCCTTATGACGTCAGCGCCGACGTCCTGGCCTGGTCGGCCCGGACCTCCGACGGCCTGACGCTCCGGGGGTGGTACTGCCCGACCCCGCGGAAGCGCCGGCTGATCGTGCTGGTCCACGGGATGGGCGGGTCGCGCGACGAGATGGCCCGGATCGGCCGGGACCTCCACGCCGAAGGCTACGACGTCCTCCTGTTCGACCTCCGGGGGCACGGGCTGAGCGACAGCTCCCGCCTCTACATGGGCGGCCGGGAGCGGCGCGACCTCCGCGCCGTGCTCGACTGGGCCGCGAGGCAAGGCTATTCGTCCGACCGCGTGGGCTGGCTGGGCTACTCGATGGGGGCCTCGACCCTGCTGATGGAGGCCGCCCAGAACGGCAAGATCGGGGCCGCCGTGCTCGACAGCCCGTTCGGCAACCTGCCCGAGCTGCTCGACGCCCAGCTCACCCGGCACAGCCACCTGCCGAGCTGGTTCAACCCGGGAATCCTCGCCGCCGCCAGGCTCGCCTTCGGCGTCCGGACCGACAACCTGGTCCCGATCCGCTCGGCCCTCCAGTGGGGCAAGCGGCCGATGCTCCTGATCCACGGCGAGGCCGACTCGGTCGTCCCGGTCGCGCAGGCCCGGCAGATCGCCCGCGCGATCGGCCCGAGCTGCCAGGCGGTCATCTTGCCGGGCGTCGAGCATGTCGGGGCCTACAATCGGTCCCCGGGCCGCTACATCGCCGCCGTGGACGGGTTCTTCGACCGGAACCTGTCCCGCTGAAAAGGGATTCAAGTCCCGCCGCAAAATTCCCCCGAAATAAAATCGGGACGTTGGGAATCGTCTGATGCGTCGGGCATAATGGCGCGACATTCGGGCGGCCGGTCGTCCGCCCGCGAGCGCGGATCGGGGGAGGCAGGTACATGGCGCGACAGAGTCGTCGACAATTCCTCGGTCGGACGCTGGCCGCGGCCGGCGCCGGGTTCGCCATCGGCGGGACCAAGTCGTCGGGCCGCGTGATCGGGGCCAACGACACCATCCGGATCGGCGTCGCCGGCCTCAACGGCCGGGGCGGCAGCCACGTCGACGAGTTCTCGAAGATGAAAGGGGTCGAGATCACCTACCTGATCGACCCCGACTCGCGGACCTACGGCAAGCATCTCAAGAAGCTGGCGAGCAAGCCCGGCGCGGCCCCGAAGACGGTCAAGGATGTCCGCGAGGCCCTCGAAGACAAGGAACTCGACGCGATCTCGATCGCCACGCCCAACCACTGGCACGCCCTGATGACCGTCTGGGGCTGCCAGGCGGGCAAGGACGTCTACGTCGAGAAGCCGTGCAGCCACAACGTCCACGAGGGGCGGGTCGCCGTCGAGGCCGCCCGGAAGTACGGCCGGATCGTCCAGCACGGCACCCAGAGCCGCTCGATGAAGGAGTGGGCCCAGGTCGCCGAGCTGGTCAGGTCGGGCCAGTATGGCAAGCTCCTGGTCTCCCGGGGGCTCTGTTACAAGCCCCGCTGGCAGGAGCCCCAGGGGAACATCGGCTTCAAGCCGAACTCGACCCCGCCCCCCGAGCTCGACTTCAACCTCTGGACCGGCCCGGCGCCTGAGCACCCCTTCAACAAGAACTACGTCCACTACAACTGGCACTGGTTCTGGGACTTCGGCAACGGCGACATCGGCAACCAGGGCGTCCACCAGATGGACATCGCCCGCTGGATGATCCCCGGCGCGACGCTGCCGACCTCCGTCGTCAGCCTCGGCGGCCGGTTCGGGTACAAGGACCAGGGCGAGACCCCCAACACCCAGGTCGCCGTCTTCGAGTTCGGCGACGCCCAGCTCATCTTCGAGGTCCGCGGCCTCAAGGCCGGCGAGTACCTCGGCGAGAAGGTCGGCAACATCGTCCACCTCGAAGGCGGGACGATCGCCGGCGGCAAGTTCACGCCCAAGGGCAGCACGAAGACCGAGCCCCTGGCCAAGGTCGCCGACGTCAAGCGAGGGCCCGGAGGAGGCCATTTCGGCAACTTCATCGCCGCCGTCCGGAGCCGTAAGGCCGACGACCTCAACGCCGACATTCTCGAAGGCCACTACTCCGCCGCCCTCTGCCACCTGGCCAACCCCTCCTACCGGGTGGGCGAGCCGACCCCGTTCGCGTCCTCGAAGTCGCCCCTGGGCGACGGCGGCTTCGGGGCCGACGCCTTCGACCGGATGAAGGACCACCTCGCGCAGGAGAACGGCCTGAACCTCAAAGATGAGTCGTTCCGGATGGGCCGGAAGCTCGCCTTCGACCCCAGGGCCGAGACCTTTGTCGACTCGCCCGAGGCGACCAGGCTCCTCACCCGGTCCTACCGGAAGCCGTTCGTCGTCCCCGAGTCGATCGGCTGAACCGGCCGAACGTCCCTGGATCGTCGCCCACCAACCCCGCCCCGTTGAATTTCACCAAGCGATCGAATCACCCGAACCCCTTGGCGGAAGGGTCTTCCGCCAAGGCCCGGGCGTTGGGAGAACTCATCGATGAAGACCGTCCCATCCCGCTTGGGCCTCGCCGCGGCGATCCTGCTCGCGGCCCCCACCCTCGGCCTGTCCGACGTCAAGCCTCACGTCCTGTTCACCGACGGCGCGGTCCTCCAGCGAGGCATGCCGGTCCCCGTCTGGGGCACCGCCGACGACGGCGAGAAGGTCACCGTCAAGTTCCAGGGGCAGGAGGTCAGCACCACGTCCAAGGACGGCAAGTGGCAGGTCAAGCTCGCCGAGCTGAAGGCCGGCGGCCCCTTCTCGATGACCATCGAGGGGAAGAACAAGGTCGAGGTCGCCGATGTCCTGGTCGGCGAGGTCTGGGTCTGCTCCGGCCAGTCGAACATGGAGTTCGCCCTGGGCCGGTCGGCCGAAGCCGGCGCCTCGGTCCCGAAGGCGACCGACCCCGAACTCCGGCTCTACACCGTGCCGAAGTTGGTCTCCGACGAGCCGCTCGACACGATCAAGGGGAAGGACTCGCCCGGCCAGCGGTCGTGGCTGGCATCCGACCCCGAGTCGGCCGCGAAGTTCTCGGCGGTCGCCTACTACTTCGGCCGCGACCTCCGCAAGGCGCTCGGCGTGCCGGTCGGCTTGATCCACAGCTCCTGGGGTGGCACGAACGCGGAGTCGTGGACCTCGCGGCGGACCCTCGAAGCCGACCCCGCCCTCAAGGGGCTGCTCGACGACTACGCGAAGGCCCTCGCCCGCTACCCCGCGGCGATGGAGAAGTTCAGGGCCGACCAGGCCGCGCATCGCCAGAAGGTCGCCGCGGCCAAGGCGGCCGGCAAGACGGTCCCGATGGCCCCCCGGGCCCCGGTCGGGCCGACCTCCCCGCACGTGTCGGGCCTCTACAACGCGATGATCGTCCCCCTCCAGCCCTACGCGATCCGGGGCGCGATCTGGTATCAGGGCGAGGCCAACGCCGGCCGGGCCCACCAGTACCGGACCCTCCTGCCGGCCATGATCAAGAACTGGCGCCAGGACTGGAACCAGGGCGACTTCCCGTTCCTGATCGTCCAGCTCGCCCCGTTCCGGAAGATCGTCGAGGAGCCCGGCGACAGCGACTGGGCCGAGCTTCGCGAGTCCCAGCTCAGGACCGCGCAGAACCTCCCGAAGACCGGCATGGCCGTCATCACCGACGTCGGCGACGAGGGGGACGTCCACCCGAAGCAGAAGGAGCCCGTCGGCGCCCGGCTGGCGCTGGCCGCGCGATCGATCGCCTACGGCGAGCCGGTCGTCGGCTCCGGCCCCGAGTACGCCTCGATGGACGTGAAGGGGGATCGCGTCGTCCTCCGGTTCAAGAACGTCGGCGCCGGGCTCGCCGCCAAGGACGGCCCGCTCAAGGGGTTCGCCATCGCGGGCGAGGACCGGAAGTTCGTCAACGCCGAGGCCGAGATCGAGGGCGACACCGTCGTCGTCCACTCGGACAAGGTCGCCCGGCCCGTCGCGGTGCGGTTCGGCTGGGCCAATTACCCGGTCGTCAACCTCTGGAACAAGGACGGCCTGCCCGCCTCACCGTTCCGGACCGACGACTTCCCGATGATCACCGACACCTCGGTCAAGGCCCGACGGTCGGCCCCGGCTCGCGCCCAGTAAGGCCCTTCGGGAACAAACGGGGAGATCCTGTCGTATTATGGTTGAGGAGGCCGAGCCGCCTCCGAGATCCCTGACTTCAGGATCATCCCGAGCCGTCCCGAGGAGGCATGCCATGACGACCAAGATCGCCGAGACGAGTTTGTGGCAGCAGAACCTGGCCTCCCTGATCCGCTCGGGCCTTTTTCGACGGGCCGAAGTGGTCGGGCTCAAGAACCTCCACGCCGTCGTCGGGGTCTACGGCGACGGGTCGCACTCCGCCCCCCTGGCGAAGTACGCCGACATCCGCCGCGCCGAGGATTCGCTCTCCGTGGTCCGACGGCTGAGCGAGGTCACCGTCCCGGTCGGGGCCAACTGACCCCCCGGTTTCCTCCTGACATCGGACGCCCGCCGAGGCCGATCCTGGCCCCGGCGGGCGTCCGTCTTTGTCCGACCCGAGGCTGGGCCGGGGCGTCCGGGTTCGCTGGAATTCGTCGGCCTTCTCTCCCGATCTGAGATCTGAAATCACGGATCCCAGATCAGAGACCCGAGCGTCAAGACGGGGGGGAAGGAGGTTCAATCCCGGGGGGCGAGGTCGGGATGCCGCTCGGCCCAGTCGAGATACTCGCGGATCGTGGTGAAGGTCCCGAACCGGTAGAGCCGCCCCTTGTCCTCGACGGGCTCCATCGAGTTAGTGGCCCAGGAATCGCCGACCCTCGCCATCCAGTCGGTAAGCCGGGCCTCCATCCGATCCCGGATGGCCTCGTGGGCGGGTTGCTTGGCCAGGTTCCTCAACTCATAGGGGTCGGTCCCGAGGTCGTAAAGCAGCCACGGCCCTTCCTCCGTCCTGGCGTAGAGGACGCGCCGGGTCCGGACGGCCCGCCAGGGCTTCGGCGTCCCGTCCCCGGCGAACGGGACGAAGATCTGGAAGAAGGCCGAGTCCGGCCCCCGGTCCGTCTTCCCGAGGGCCACGCCCGAGAGGTCCGACCCCTGCATCGACCCCGGGACCGGCAGGCCGCAGAGCGAGAGCAGCGTCGGGGCCAGGTCGACATGGGTCAGGATCGCGTCCGAGACGCGCCCCGCGCCGACCCTGGCCGGGAACCGGAGGATGCCCGGCACCCGGATCGACTCCTCCCAGGGCTTGCGCTTCAGCCGCCGCCCGTGCGAGCCGAGCATGTCGCCGTGGTCCGAGGTGAAGACGACGATCGTGTCCTCGGCCCGGCCCGAGTCTTCCAGGGCCTTCAGGAGCCGCCCGACCTGCTCGTCGACGGCGGTCATCGCCGCGTAATAAGCGGCCATCTCCTTGCGGCCGGCCCCGGCCACGCCCTCGACCCAGTTGGGCCGCGTGGTCAACTTCGCCGGGTCGTAGAGCTTCATGAACCGCTCGGGGGCGCCGTAGGGGTCGTGCGGGGGGCCGAGGGCGATCTCCAGGAAGAACGGGGCATCGCCGGTTTTCTTGAGGAACTCGACGGCCCGGTCGGTCCAGACCTCGGGCTCGAATCGATCTTCGGTGATGGGCCGGTCGGCGTCGAGGAAGTAGGTCGGGCGGAAGTGCCGGTGGTCGCACTCGCTCGCGGCCCAGTACTCGAAACCCTGGCGCCTGGGGCCGGGCGGGACGAAGCCCGGGAGCCTCAAGCCGCCGTCGAGATGCCACTTGCCGATGAACCCCGTCCGGTAGCCCCGGTCGGCGAGGATCTCCGCGATCGTCGTCTCCGACTCGCGGAGCCGCAAGTCGTTGGCGACCATGCCATTGGCGTGGGCATACTTCCCCGTCAGCAGGATCGCCCGCGCCGGGCAGCAGACCGGGGTGTTGGCGAACGTGTTCCGGAACAGGACCCCCTGCGAGGCCATCCGGTCGAGGTGGGGCGTCCGGACGTCAGGATTCCCCATGCAGCCGAGATCCTCACCCCGCCACTGGTCGGGCAGGATCAGCAGGATGCTCGGCGGGCGCGCCGGAGGATCGGCCTCGGAGACCTGGGCCGCCTGGCTCAGCCCGAGGAATACGGCCAGGAGGGTGAACAGCCCCGATCTCATGGCTCGTCCCCGGGCGACGGAAATGAAAAAGGCCACCAGGAAAGTACCTGGAGTTCGCCAGTTGGTGCGATGTTTTGGCTTCATGCTGCCTTGCGAACCGGTCCTGATGACGGCCGGTCCGGCACCTCACGCACTCGACGCCATTCGTCGAGTTCGCCTTGCGTCTCGCGGATTCCGATGCCGCCAAGGCCGGCACGCCGGTCGGCGACCAGCTCATTCCCCGGCGCTTGCACCGACCCGATACCGCCCGGTCGTTGAATTTCTCCACCCGAGTGCTCGCGATCCATGACCCCGCCCGTTGTCGTCGCTCGAAGTCGGGGATGTCCGATCGCCGCGTCTCCAGGTATCCGATCAGATCCACGACCTCGGTCGGGTTCCCGACCCACTCCAAGGTCTCTTTCAGCAGCTCGATCGCGGCCTTCACCTCTCCTTGGCATGACCGACCCGGCAACTTCTCCTCGGACGCGCCACGACGATCCTTGGGCCCTCCCGCCGAACTCATCGATTCATAACACCGTTTACCACCCCTTTCAAGGTGTCCTCGAAGGTAATCCGGCCGTGATCCGCTGTAAGATGGCTTGCTCCCGGATCTGAGCGGCGTCCGCCGCCGGGAGCAAGCTCCCGGGGAGAAAGCGGGAGCAAGCTCCCGCACTCCAAAATGGGAAGTTGTTGAATGGGCGATCCTAAGGAGTTGACGTTGCGCTTCGATCAACGAGATTGGGTCGAGATCCAGCCGACGAAAAAAATCAGGATGCGGGACGTGATCCCGCCCGAACCCACTGGCGATCACTAATCATTAAACAACATGCGGGGAATTTCGAGAACGAAGCCAAGTCCTCGTGGGGACGATCCTCAACCCCGGAAGACGATCGCCGGGTCGATCCGCGCGATCCTGCGGGACGACCACGCCGAGGCGAGCAGGCAGAGGCCGAGGGTCCCCGCGAAGATCAGGGCGGCCTGGTCGGGACGGACGACCAGCGGCATGTCGAGCCGGGCCAGGACCGGCACGAGGGCCAGGGTCGCCCCGGTCCCGAGCAGTTAGCCGAGGCACGCGGCGATCGACGCCTGTTCCAGGATCACCCCGTGGATGGTCGCGTCCCGGCCGCCGATCGCCTTGACGGTGGCGAACTCGCCGAGGTCCTCGGTGGTCGAGGTTGAGAGCGTCCGCGCCACGACGATCACCCCGACCAGGCAGCCGAGCGAGACGGTCAGGAACATCGTCAGCCCCAGCCCGGTGCTCTCGACCCAGTAGTCGCGCGAGAGCTTCGACCACTCGGCCTGGGTGTGGACGTCGTGGTAAGGGAGCCTCCGGCGGATCTCGGCCGAGACGGCGGCGGCATCCGCCCCGGACTCCAGCTTGTCGACAATGTAGGTCGTCCGCCCGGCCAGTTCGTCGAATGCCACGCCCGAGACGGTCGTGAGGAACCGGGCCCTGTCGTCCATCAGGATCTTGACCGCGAGGTCGACCATCACCCGCCCCCCCGGACCTGCCCGGCCGGCTCCCACCCCTCGGGCATGGGCGGGTTCTCCAGGTGGTCGCGGAAGGCGATCGCCAGGAGCCATTCGGGGAGCCACCGGGCCAGCGACATCAGGGCGACCGTCGGCAGGGGGAAGTTATACACCTTGACTTTACGTCGCAAGGCCCGGACGATCCGGGCGGCGGCCTGGTCGGCCGAGAGGGCGAAGGGCATGAAGGTCATGGTGCTGGTCATCGGCGTCCGGATGAACCCCGGGCAGATCGTCGAGACCGCGATCCCCCGCCCCCGGACCTGGACCCGGAGGCTGGCCATGTAGGCGTTGACCGCCGCCTTGCTCGCGCAGTAGGCCGACTCGCCGGGCATCGCCAGGTAGCCGGCCAGGCTGGAGATGGCCGCGATCTGGCCGGAGCGGCGGGCCAGCATCGACGGCAGGACGGCGTCGATCGCATAGACGACCCCCAGGACGTTGACCCGGATCGTCTCCTCGACCACCTCGACGTTGACGGGTTCGAGGGTCGTCGGCACGCCGACGCCCGCGTTGGCGATCATCAGGTCGACCGGCCCGAGTTCGCCGGCGATCCCCTCGACGGCGAGCCTGAGCCCCTCGCGGTCGGTGACGTCGGCCACGGCCACGCTCGCGACCCCGCCCGCCGCGCGGACCTCCCCGGCCACGGCCTCCAGCGCCGACCCCCGACGGGCGATCAGCCCGACCCGCCAGCCCGACCGGGCCAGGACGATGGCCAGGGACCGGCCGATCCCGCTCGAAGCCCCGGTGATCACGGCCACCCGTCCGGCAAAGGCGTTGTCCAAGTGGTCGGGCCTCGGGGGTCCTGGTGAATAGATCGAGCTTGCGGCCCGAGCATGGTCGATGGAGCGATGCCCGATGGACGGATCGGAGAATCCCCGATCGATCATCGCTCTTCGATACTTCGACCATGCTGGGGACGGTACTTTGCCCCGACCGACCGCCGGACGCAAGGCGAGTTCCGGCCCGCGAGGCTGGCCTTGGTGGATTCCCCGGCTTCCGGTGGCCTCGCGGGCCTTCCCAAGATCCACACGGGCCAGGCCAAGGAAGGATGGACCGCGAATCGATCCGCGGGACGCTCGTGGGCTTCCTCGAAGAAGACCTGGGCGAGCCGGTCGCGTCCCTCGGCGACGAGGTCTCCATCCGCGAGGGGCTGGGTCTCGACTCGGTCGACGTCGTCGGCCTGGTGATGCAGGTCGAGCGCCACTTCCGGGTCCGGCTCGCGTCGGAGGAGCTGACCGGGATCGTCACCGCCGGCGACCTCCTCGACCTCCTCCAGGCCAAGCTCGCAGACGCCGAGGCCCAGGCCGGCCCCGCGAAGGACGCGGCCTGAGCCGAGGTCGGACGGCTACCCGGCCCGGTAGTCGCGGGCGGGCCTCGACCGGAGGCCGTTTGCCTCATCGTCGTCGATGAAGGTCTCTGTGGCGGGGTCGATGGTCAGCTTCCGCTTCAAGATCCAGGCCAGTGCGGCGGCGTGGCAGGCGATGTGCGAGTGCCGCATCACCTTCGGGTTGGCCGCCGTCTGGCCCCTCGACCGGACGCAGTCGAAGAAGTCGCGGGCGTGGGCCGAGACGTCCAGCCCGACCGTGGGGGCCTTGCTCGACAGCGACTTCAACTCCCCCTTGAGCGAGGCGGGATGGACCTCGATCTCGCCCGAGTCGCCGGTCTCGACCCACCCCTCGGAGCCGACGAACCGGACCGGGCAGGTCCCCAGGTGGTTGAACCAGCCGGGGCGGTCGCCGAAGGGGGTCTTGAGGAAGTCGAGGACCAGCTTCACGCCGTTGGCGTAGCGGGCGGTGACGTTGGTCGGCGTCGGCTCGTACTCGACGGGCAGGGTGTCGTCGGCCCCGTTGGCCCACTGGCAGAGGTCCACGGTGTGGGCGCCCCAGTCGAGGAGGCGGGCGCCCGAGTCGAAGTCGTAGTACCCTCGCCAGCCGCCCGAGACGTAAGCCTTGTTGTAGGGCCGCCAGGGCGCCGGGCCGAGCCAGAGGTCCCAGTCGACGACGTCCCGCGCCGGCGTCGGCTCGCCCGGGAGCCAGGCGTTGTCGAGGGTCGGGGTGTAGACCGAGGCGTGGAGGGTGTGGAGCTTGCCGAGCTTGCCGGACCGGGCCAGCTCGACGGCGGCCTGGAAGTTGGGGACGCTCCGGCGCTGGGTGCCGGCCTGGAAGACCCGGCCGGTCCGCTTCATGGTGTCGGCCAGCTCCTGGCAGTTGGCGATGGTCAGGCCGCAGGGCTTCTCGCTGTAGACGTCCTTGCCCGCCTTGGCCGCCAGGATCGAGGCCGGGGCGTGCCAGCGGTCGCCCGTCGCGATCAGGACCGCGTCGACCTCGGGCCGGGCGAGCAGCTCGCGGAAGTCGCGATGGAGGGCGCAGTCCTTGTTCCCGTAGTGCTGATCCACCAGAGACTTGCCGGCGGCCCGGCGGCTCGCCTGGACGTCGGCGATCGCCACGCAGCGGATGTCGTTGAAGGCCAGCATGCTCTTGAGGTCATAGGTGCAGCGCGGGCCGATCCCGATGACGCCCAGGGCTATCCGCTCGCCGGGCGCGACGGCGCCGTCGCGGCCCAGGGCGGTCGCGGGGATGACCCAGGGTGCGGCGAAGGCGGCGCCCGCCGCGATCGACCGGCCCAGGAAGTCGCGCCGGGGCATCGCGGCCCGTTGATCCGTGACGTTGTCCATGATGACGTGTCCCTCGGGAGTCGTCCCGTCGCCGGAGACCGGCCCGGCGAGCCTCGCACGCCCTCGACGGTAGCCCGCCCCGAGGGGCCGGGCAAGGGCCGAGGGCGACGGGCCGGTTGCGGAGGCGGGCCGGTGGGGTTAACCTCGTCTCATCGAAGGCGGGGCGAGGGTCGGGTCCGGGACTGTCGGGGGTCGATGAACGATGGCCGGATCGGATGGGCCGGATCGACCGGTCGAGCCTCGTCGACCGGACTGGACGGCCGCCCTGTTCTTCGGGATCGTCGCGGTCTGGTTCGCCGACACGCTCGCCCGGACGGTCCTGGATCGTATCTACGAGATCTGGGACGGCCAGCGGCTCTCCCCGGTCTTCGCGGCGTATCGGGGCTACTCGCTCTACCCGGGCCTGGGCGACGGCCCGCCGGTGGGCTACACCTACGGGCCGATGTCGGTGGTCGCCTACCTGCCGGTCGTCGCGGCCCCCGACCCGACCTGGGCGCTCCTCGGCGCGGGCGCCCTGACGCTGGCCTACATCTTCGGGCCGGTGCTGGCGCTGCTGGTCGTCGCGACCGGCCGGAGGGCCGGCGCGGCGGGGCTCGGCCTGCTCCTGTTCGCGGTCCTGTCCCGGAACCCGTCCCTCCTCTATAGTATGCTGAGCCCGGTTCACGACGCCCCGGCGCTGGGGTTCGGGCTGCTGGCCTGCCTGCCCCTGATGGGGCGAGAGGCGATCGGCCGATGGCCCCTGGCCCTGTCGGCGGCCCTGGCGGTCTCGGCGGCCCTGGCCAAGCAGAACGCCGTGTTCGTCCTGCCGACGCTGACGCTGTATTGCCTGGTCGCCTTCGGCCCGAGGGTCGCCCTCAGCTACGCGGCGATGCTGCTCGGGATCGGCCTGGCGGCCGGCCTGGTCCTGGTCCGGATCTACGGGGCGGGGCCGCTGGGCTACTACCTGTTCCGAGTCCAGGCCGGGATGGCTCTGGAGCTTCACCGGCTGCCCGACCTGGCGAGGCGGCTGGTCGCGATGGCCGGGCCGCCGCTCCTGGTGATCGGCTCGGCGCTCTACCTCCGGTCGGGCGAGGCCGGCCGGCCGGCGGGGCATCGGCTGGCGAGGAACCCCTGGGCCCTGCCCTTGCTGGTCGCGCTGGGCAACCTGCCCATCGCGCTGGCGGGTGCCATCAAGCGAGGGGGCGACTCGAACTCGCTGAGCTACACCCTCTATTACCTGGCCGCGTCGGCGGCCTGCGTGGTCGGCGAGGGGCTGGCGAAGGGGGTGGGCGCATCGCCCGAGTCCGGCCGGCGGGCCTGGAAGGCTCTGGCGGCGGTGGCCTGCGCCCCGTGGCTCTCGACCCAGATCTTGACGGCGCAGGCGCCGGTCGCCTTCGAGTGGGTCCGGCTGGAACGGCGGACGGCCGCGAACCCGAACCGGGTGGCCTTCGACTACGCGAGGGAGCATCCCGGCTCGGCGTACTTCCCCTGGAACTCGCTGGCGGTCCTGATGGCGGAGGGCCGGCTGTTCGCGTCGGAGGACGCCATCACCTACAGTCCGCCGCCGGGCGCCGGGCCGTCGTACCTCAAGGGGGAGGGGATGCTGCCGAGGTCGCCCGACTACGTGGCCTTCCCGCCCGGCTTCATCGCGTCGTGGGGCCGGAACGCCGCCCTGGGCCAGTTCCCCGAGCACCGGCGGCCGGTCGTCGTGCCCGGCCTGGATCACTTCATCGTCTTCGGCCGTGGTGGACCTCCGGCCGGCGTGCCCTAGTCGAGGCCGAGCGACCGTCATGCCCGAACCGCCGAGCGAGCCCTGGGCCGACCGCCAGCGACGGGCCCGCCTGCGCCTGCTCCGGATGCACTACGAGAGCCGGGTCGGCCACATCGGCGGCAACCTGTCGTGCCTCGACCTGCTCTTGGTCCTGCACCAGGAGGTCATGGGGCCCGACGACCGGTTCGTGCTCTCGAAGGGGCACGCGGCGGGGGCGCTCTACGTGACCCTCTGGTCCCTCGGCAGGCTCTCCGACGAGGAATTGGCCACCTTCCACAAGGACGGCACCCGCTTGAGCGGCCATCCCGGCGCGGGGGCGATCGAGGATGTCCTGTTCGCGACCGGGAGCCTCGGCCACGGCCTCGGCCTGGCGAGCGGCCTGGCCCTGGCCAAGCGGCTGAAGGGGGAGCCGGGGCGGGTCTACTGCGTGACCTCCGACGGCGAGTGGGACGAGGGGTCGTGCTGGGAGACCCTCATCTTCGCCCGCCATCACCGGCTCGACAACCTGACGTTCCTCGTCGACCTCAACGGGCTCCAGGGGTTCGGCACGACCCGGGAGGTCGCCGACCTCGGCCCGATCGCGGACAAGTTCCGGGCGTTCTCGGTCCCGACCGTCGAGGTCGACGGTCACTCGCGCGAGGAGATCCTCGGAGCCCTCCGCCCAAATGACGAGGCCGGACCTCATGCCATCGTGGCTCGGACCCGCAAGGGGGGCGGCGTCTCGTTCATGGAGGGCCGGATGGAGTGGCATTACCTGGCGCTCTCCGAGGAGCAGTACCTCCGGGCCGTCGGGGAGGTCGAGCGAGCATGAGGGACGCCTTCTGCCGGCTCATGGTCGAGGCCGCCCGCCGGCCCGAGTTCGTCTTCCTGACCGGCGACCTCGGCTTCATGGCGCTGGAGCCGCTCCGAGACGCCCTCGGCCCCCGGTTCATCAACGCGGGCGTGGCCGAGCAGAACATGGTCTCGGTCGCCGCCGGGCTGGCGAGGTCGGGGCTCCGCCCCTGGGTCTACAGCATCGCCCCGTTCGTCTACGCCCGTCCGTTCGAGCAGGTCCGCAACGACGTCTGTCTGCACCACCTGCCGGTCGTCCTGGTCGGCAACGGCGGCGGGTATGGCTACGGGGTGATGGGGGCCACGCACCACGCGCTGGAGGACTACGGGACGCTCCTCGGCCTGCCCGGCCTCCGGGCCTTCGTCCCGGCCTTCGACGAGGACCTCGCGCCGCTGTTCGGCCGCCTGTTCGAGGCCGATCACCCGTCTTACGTCCGGCTGGGGCTCTCGGAGAAGCCGGCCGGCGCGGAGGTCCCGCCGTTCGGGCCCTGGCGGCGGCTCCTCGACGGCCCCGGGTGGGTCATCCTCGCGGCCGGCCCGCTGGCCGGCGGGATCTGGGACGCGGCCCGGACGCTTGACGACGCCCATCGGCCCGCCTTATGGTTGCTCGGCGAGCTGCCCCTGGACGAGCTGCCCCCCGCGTTCCTGGCCGACCTCGACCGGTCGAGGCGGCTCCTGGTCGTGGAGGAGCACGTCGGGCACGGCGGGGTGGCGGAGATGGTCGCGGCGACGCTGCTGAAGGGCGGCCGGGCGCCGGCCCGGTTCGAGGCGCGGACGGCCCTCGGCTACCCCTCGGGGCGGTACGGCTCGCAGAGGTTCCACCGCCGGGAATCGGGACTCGACCCGGCCTCGATCGTCGCGTTCCTGCGGTCCGAGGACGTCCCTTGATGACGACGCTCGCCGAGAAGATCCTCCGGATCAGGGGGCCGATCCTGGTCCTCGGCGCCAGCGGGTTCGTCGGCGCCAACCTGATGCGGGCCCTGATCGGGGCCCGCGAGGACGTCTTCGGGACGACGACCCGCAAGCCGGCCTGGCGGCTCGAAGACCTACCCGAGGACCGGGTCCGGATGGCCGACCTGCTCGTCGACTCCAACCTCGACCGGCTCCTGGACGACGTCCGGCCCCGGACGGTCTTCGACTGCGTGGCCTACGGCGCGTACTCGTTCGAGGTCGACGCCCCGCTGATCTACCGGACCAACTTCGACCTCGTCACCCGGCTGCTCCCCCGGCTGGAGCGGCTCGGGGTCGCCTGCTACGTCCACGCCGGCAGCTCGTCCGAGTACGGCGACAACGCCGCCGGCCCGACCGAGGACGCGCCGGCCGAGCCCAACAGCGACTACGCCGTGTCCAAGCTGGCCGCCGCCCAACTCATCCGCTACTACGGCAAGCGGAAGCACCTGCCGTGCGCCAACCTCCGGCTCTACTCGGTCTACGGGCCGTATGAGGACTCGGCCCGGCTGATCCCCGGCGTGGTCAGCCGGGGGCTGGAGGGGGGCTATCCCGACTTCGTCAACCCGGCCATCGCCCGCGACTACATCTACATCGACGACGTCACCGAGGCGTTCGTCGACACCGCGGTCAACCTGACGAGCGAGCACCACGGCGAGTCGTTCAACATCGGCACCGGCCGGCAGACGACCATCGCCGAGGTCGCCGCGACGGCCCGCGCCCTGTTCGGCCTCGACGGCGAGCCGAGGTTCACGATGCCCGACCGCTCGTGGGACGTCCGGGCCTGGTACGCCAACGCCGACAAGGCCCGGCTCGCGCTCGGCTGGGAGCCCCGGACCGGGTTCGAGGAGGGGCTGGCCCGGACGGTCGCCTGGTATCGGTCCCTGCCCGACGCCGCAAGGTATCGGCAGGTCTCCAAGAAGTTCGGGCTCGACACGGTCTACAGCGTGAGCGCGGTCGTGGCCTGC
>JAJYDH010000397.1 GCA_021777685.1 Planctomycetota bacterium
CAGGCTCCGCTTGCGGGCGGCGGCCTGCTCGGGCGTCCCGGCGACCACGACCTCGCCGCCTTCGAGGCCGCCCTCCGGGCCCATGTCGATGATCCAGTCGGCCGTCTTGATGACTTCTAAATTATGTTCGATGATGACGACCGTGTTCCCCAGGTCGGCGAGCCGGTGGACCACGTCGAGGAGCTTGCGGACGTCGTCGAGGTGCAGGCCGGTGGTCGGCTCGTCGAGGACGTAGAGGGTCCGGCCGGTGTCGGGCCTGGCCAGCTCGGCGGCGAGCTTGACGCGCTGGGCCTCGCCGCCGGAGAGCGTGGGGGCCGACTGGCCGAGCGGCAGGTAGCCGAGGCCGACGTCGTGCAGGGTCTGCATGATCTTGCGGATCTTGGGGATGCCGGCGAACAGGTCGAGCGCGGCGTCGACGTTCATGCTCAGGACGTCGGCGATCGACCGGCCGCGGAACTTCACGGCGAGGGTCTCGGGCGTGAACCGGGCGCCGTGGCAGGCGTCGCAGGTCACCCAGACGTCGGGCAGGAAGTGCATCTCGATCCGCTTCTGGCCGGCCCCCTCGCACGCCTCGCACCGGCCGCCGGCCTGGTTGAAGCTGAACCGCCGAGGGGTGTAGCCCCGGACCTTGGCCTCGGGGAGCTTCGCGAACAGCTCGCGGATCAGGTCGTAGGCGCCCGAGTAGGTCACGGGGGTCGACGTGGGCGTGCTGCCGAGCGGGTCCTGGTCGACGCTGATGACCTTGTCGACCCTGTCCAGCCCCTCGATCGAGTCGTGGGCGCCGGGGGTGAGTTGGGCCCGGTGGAGCTTCCTGGCGGCGGCCTTCCAGAGGATGTCCTCGACCAGCGAACTCTTGCCCGAACCCGAGACGCCCGTGATCGCCGTGACCAGGCCGATCGGGAACGAGGCGTCGATGTTCTTGAGGTTGTGATGCCGGGCGCCCCGGACAACGATGGCGGGGCCGTTGCCGGGCCGGCGGTTGGTCGGGATCGGGATGGCGGCCCGGCCGCTGAGGTACTTGCCGGTGAGCGAGTCCTTCGCCTTCTTGACCTTCGAGGGCGGGCCGTCGGCGGTGACCTGGCCCCCCAGCTCGCCCGAGCCGGGGCCGAAGTCGATCAGGTGGTCGGCGGCCTCGATCACCTCGCGGTCGTGCTCGACGAGGACCAGGGTGTTGCCCAGGTCGCGGAGCCGCCGGAGGGCGTTCAGGAGCCGCGTGTTGTCGCGCGGGTGGAGGCCGATGGTCGGCTCGTCGAGGACGTAGAGCACGCCGGTCAGGCCGCTGCCGACCTGGCTGGCCAGCCGGATGCGCTGGCTCTCGCCGCCGGAGAGCGTGGGCGTGCCGCGGGCGAGGGTCAGGTAGTCGAGCCCGACGTCGACGAGGAACTGGAGCCGCTCGCGGACCTCGCGGACGAGGTCGCCGGCGATGTGCTTCTCGTCGCCGTCGAGCTTCAGCCCCTTGAAGAACTCCAGCGCCCGGCCGAGCGGCCAGTGGCCGACCTGGTCGATCGTGTGGTCGCGGAACCGGACGGCGGCCGAGTCGTCGCGGAGCCGGGCCCCCATGCACGAGACGCACGGGACGTCGTCGACCATCCCGTGCAGCTTGTGCCGGTACATGAACGAGACCCGCGCCGCCTCCTCGATCGCCGGGAACAATCCTTTATACTGGAACGAGAACCCGGGCTGATTCCTGGCGGCGGGGACGTCGAACCAGGTCTCGCCCGAGCCGTGGAGGATCGCCCGGCGGTGGCGGCCTTCGAGGTCGTCGAAGGGGGTATCCAGGTCGATCCCGAGCGACTTCGCCATCGCCTCGATCGTCCGGGCGAAGGCGGGATTCTCGGCGAAGTCGGGCCAGGCGACGACGGCGCCGCCCCGGAGCGACTTCTTGCCGTCGGGGATCAGGGCGGCGGGGTTGGCGCCGTGCTGGGTGCCGAGCCCCTCGCAGACCGGGCACCATCCGATCGGGGCGTTGAACGAGAAGTGGTGCGGCGACAGCTCCTCGAAGCTCCGGCCGCAGCCGTCGCAAGACCGGTGCTGGCTGTAGCGGTCGACCGGCCACTTCGGCTCGTCGGCCTCGTCGCCGACCCGGGCGACGTGGACCACCCCCTTGCCCAGGTCCAGCGCCGCCTCGACCGAGTCGGCCAGCCGTGACCGGGTCTTCCGGCGGACGACCGCGCGGTCGATGACGACCTCGACCCGGTGCTTCCGGCGGTGGCTCAGCTCGGGCGGGGCGTCCAGGCTGTGCGAGGCTCCGTCGACCCGGACCCGGGCGAAGCCCGACCCCCGGAGGTCGTCCCAGAGGGCGGCGTAATCCTCGTTGTCCCGGCGGTCGACCGGCGCCATGACGTAGATTTTCGACCCCTCGGGCAGGTGGAGGATCTTCTCGACGATCTCGTCGGCCGTCTGGGTGCCGATGGCCGTCCCGCAGCTCGGGCAATACGGCTGGCCGAGCCTGGCGAAGAGGATGCGGAGGTAGTCGTGGATCTCGGTGACGGTGCCGACGGTCGACCTCGGGCTCTTGCTGGTCGTCTTCTGCTCGATGCTGACGGCGGGCGAGAGGCCGCTGATGTGCTCGACCTTCGGCTTCTGCAACGGGGCGAGGAACTGGCGGGCGTAGCTCGACAGGCTCTCGACGTACCGACGCTGCCCCTCGGCGTAGAGCGTGTCGATCGCCAGGCTCGACTTGCCCGACCCGCTGGGCCCGCTGCAAACGGTCATCTTGTGGCGGGGGATGTCGACGTCCACCCCCTTGAGGTTGTGCTGCCGGGCCCCCCGGACCGAGATGTCGGACAGGCCGATCTCGGAGGAGATCCTGGTTGGCTTCTTCTTCGCCTTCTTCGGCTTGCCGTCGGTCGACGGGACGGCGGGGCCTTCGAGGATGCGCTTCAACGCCCGGCCGGTGTGGCTCCCGGGCACGGCGGCGACGGCCTCGGGAGCCCCCTCGGCGACGATCCGGCCGCCGCCCGAGCCCCCTTCGGGGCCGAGGTCGATCACCCAGTCGGCCGTCTTCACGACGTCCAGGTTGTGCTCGATCACGACGACCGTGTTGCCCAGCGCGGTGAACCCGTGGAGGACTTCGAGGAGCTTGCGGACGTCGTCGAAGTGCAGGCCGGTCGTGGGCTCATCCAGGACGTAGAGGGTCCGGCCGGTGCCTTTCTTGACCAGCTCGCGGGCGAGCTTGATCCGCTGGGCCTCGCCGCCGGAGAGCGTGGGCGACGCCTGGCCGAGCTTGAGATAATCGAGCCCGACGTCGTGGAGCGTCTGGAGCATCCCGGCGATCTTGGGGACGTTGGCGAAGTGCTCCAGGGCCTCCTGGACGTCCATCTCCAGGACGTCGGCGACGCTCTTGCCCTTGAACCGGGCGTGCAGGGTCTCGCGGTTGAACCGCTTCCCCTCGCAGACGGGGCAGGTGACCCAGACGTCGGCGAGGAAGTCCATCTCCAGCTTGTTCGAGCCGTTCCCCTCGCACGCCTCGCACCGGCCGCCGGGGACGTTGAAGCTGAACCGGCCCGCCTTGTAGCCCCGGGCCTTCGAATCGGGGAGCCTGGTGTAGAGGTCGCGGATCAGGTCGAACAGCTTGATATAGGTGGCCGGGTTCGACCGGGGGGTCCGGCCGATGGGGGACTGGTCGATGTCGATGATCTTGTCGAGGTGCTCCAGGCCGTCGATCCGGTCGTGCTCGCCGGGCTGGGTGACCGCCCGGTTGAGGTCGCGGGCCAGGGTGTCGCGGAGGATGTCGCCGACGAGCGAACTCTTGCCCGATCCCGAGACGCCGGTCACGCAGACGAACAGGCCGAGCGGGAACGAGACGTCGACGCCCTTGAGGTTGTGCTGGCGGGCGTTGATGACGGTCAATCGCTTCTCGGTCGGGGCCCGGCGGGCCCTGGGGACCTCGATCGACTTCCGCCCCGAGAGATACTGGCCGGTCAGGCTGTTGGGGTTGCCGGCGAGGGTCGCGAGCGGCCCCTCGGAGATGACCTCGCCCCCCTTCACCCCCGGGCCGGGGCCGAAGTCGACCAGGTGGTCGGCGGCCCTCATGGTGTCCTCGTCGTGCTCGACGACGATGACGGTGTTGCCGACGTCGCGGAGCCGCTGGAGGGTCGCGATCAGGCGGTCGTTGTCGCGAGGGTGGAGGCCGATCGAGGGCTCGTCGAGGATGTAGAGCACCCCGACCAGCCCCGCGCCGACCTGGCTGGCCAGCCTGATCCGCTGGGCCTCGCCGCCGGAGAGGGTGGGCGCGGCGCGGTCGAGGGTCAGGTAGTCGAGCCCGACGTTGGTGAGGAACCCGAGCCGACCGCGGATCTCCTTGAGCAGCTCCTCGGCGATCGTGCTCGAGAGCGCGTCGAGCGGCGTCGCGGCGTCCTCGGGCGCGAGGTCGGCGGCGGCCTGGCCGGCCAGGGCGTCGAAGAACCGGGCAAGCCGGCCGATCGGCAGGTGGCCCATCTCGACCAGCCCCTTGCCGCCGACCCGGACGGCGCGGGCCCGGGGATTGAGCCGTCCCCCTTTGCAGTCGGGGCAGGTCACGCTCCTCATGTACGGCTCGAGCATCGCGCGGGTCGGCCCGCCGCTGGCGGCCTTGAACTTCTCCAGCAGCTCGGTGGCGACGCCCGGCCAGGTCTCGGAGTGGGCGAACCGCTTCGCCTTGTTCTTCCAGTGGAAGACGATCGCGCGGTCGCCCAGGCCGTGGAGCCAGGCCGACCGCCATTTCGGGTCGAGGTCGGCCCAGGCCCCCTTGAGCATCGCCCCCTTCGGCGGGCCGCCGGGGTCGGCCTCCAGGTTGGCGGCGACGCCCTCGAAGATGTGCCGTCGCCACTTGCCCATCGAACTGACCGGGCCGAGCGGCTCGATCGCCCCCTTCCAGACCGACAGCGAGGGGTCGGGCACGAGCAGGTCGGGGTCGAAGTCGTGGCGGACGCCCAGGCCGTCGCAGCTCGGGCACATCCCCTGCGGGCTGTTGAAGCTGAACAGTTGCGGGCTGGGCGGGTCGAAGCTGATCCCGCAATGCGAGCACGCGTAGTGCGACGAGAGCAGGAGGTCCGGCTTCCCCTCGGCCGCGACGATCACCGCCCCCTCGCCGAGCTTCAGGGCCGCCTCGACCGCCTCGGACACGCGGGCCCGGGAGCCCGGCGACGCCTTGAGGCGGTCGATCACGACCTCGATGTTGTGCTTGATCTGGCGGTCGAGTTCCAGCTTATCGGTGAGGGCGAAGACCTTGCCGTCGACCCGGGCGCGGACGTAGCCGGCCTTGGCGAGGTCCTCGAAGAGGTCCTTGTACTCCCCCTTCTGGCCGCGGATCACCGGGGCGAGGAGGGAATACGCCTGGCCGTCGGGGAGCTGCATCACCCGGGCGACGATCTGCTCGCGGGTCTGGGCGGCGACCGGGCGGTCGCACTTCGGGCAGTGCCCCTGGCCGACCCTGGCGAAGAGGACGCGGAGATAGTCGTTGATCTCGGTGATCGTGCCGACGGTGCTCCGGGGGTTGCGCCCGCCGGTCTTCTGCTGGATCGAGATCGACGGGCTGAGGCCGTCGATCCGGTCGACCTCGGGCTTGGGCATCTGGCCGAGGAACTGGCGGGCGTAGCTCGACAGGCTCTCGACGTAACGCCTCTGGCCCTCGGCGTAGAGCGTGTCGAAGGCCAGGCTCGACTTGCCCGACCCCGAGACCCCGGTGAAGCAGATCAAGGCCCCGCGCGGCAGATCGAGCGAGACGTCGCGGAGGTTGTGCTCGCGGGCGCCTCGGATGCGGATATCCGTCGTGGCCATCCCTGGGTGGTCCTCGTCTGCCTCGATCCCTGGTGCGGTCGATCCCGAGCGGCGTCAACGCAGTACTATACGCGTGTCATCGCCGCCTGTCCAGCTTGCCGGGCCTCGCGGGTGCGCCAACGGATTCTGGCATCGGGGGAAGGCGCCCGAAGACGGACGTCTTCCCGAAGGGTAGGGCTTGCCCCAATACCGTTGAATTAATCCAATGGCTTGCGCCAGAGGCATTTCTGTCTCCCCTCTCCCTCTGGGAGAGGGGCCGGGGGTGAGGGGCGTCGCGGGACCAGACGGG
>JAJYDH010000398.1 GCA_021777685.1 Planctomycetota bacterium
TCGAGGGGGCGGTTCGCCCCCCCCCCCGACGCACCGCTACCTCGGCTGGGGCACCGATTCGATGTGGCCCTGGGACGTGGGCGTTTCCGGCGGTGCGAACCCGTCCACGAGGAGCATGCCGCCGATCTCGACCTCCGCCCGCCTGAGCTCGAGGAGCGATTGGACGTATTCCCGGTTCAGTTCGACGTAAGTGCGCCGGGCGACGAGCACCTGCGGGTAGGCCGCGCGCCGCTCCCGGAAGTTCGCCGACTGGACCTCGTAGGCCCGCCTCGCCAGCGGCAGGCTCTCCGAGCGGAAATCCTCGACCGACTGGCGGGCATCCTCGTAGCGGGTCGCGGCGTCGGCCAGGCGGTGTCGCAGCGAGAGGGCGACCCGGTCGTGCTCGGCGTGGTCGCGAGCGAGGTCGGACTGGGCCTCGCGGATGGTGCCCTGGTTGCGGTTCCAGACCGGGAGCGGGATGCTCGCCTGGACGCCGGCCGTGGTGATGTTGAACTCGTAATTGCGGCCCACGACGGCCTGGACGGTGACGTTGGGGATCGGCTCGGCCCGCTCCCGGCGCACCATCATTTGGCTCCGGCGGATCTCGGCGAGGGCCGCCCGGACCTCGGGGCTGCACGCGAGCAGGTTCGCGAGGGCCGCGTCGAAATCGAGCGGCGCGGACGGGGCCTCGAACGCCCTGTCGTCGAGGTGCGCCGGGCGCACCTCCGGGGAGCCGGCCAGGGAGACCAGGTTCTCCCAGCTGCCGCGATGGCGGTTCTCGGCGTTGCGGAGGGCGACCCTCGCACGGCGCGCCTCGACCCTGGCCTGGAGGAGGTCGGGCTCGTTCGCCTGCCCCACGTTCACGAGCTCCTCGGTCGTCCTGACGGCGTCGTCGTTCAGGCGGGATAAGTCGCGATTGATGGCGATCAGGCGCTCCGCCGCGACGACCTCGAAGAAGCGGGTGCGGATGCCGTTCAGGACCCGCAGCCGCTGCGCATCGGCCTGGAAGCGGGCGGCGGTCGCCTCCTCGGCGAACTTTGCGCGGCTGAGCCGGAGCTTCCCGCCGGTGACGATCTCCTGCTGGACGAAGCCGCCCACCAACTCGCCGGGGGACGGCCTCCCCCGGGCGACGACGCCCCCGCCCGTGGGCTGAGACTCGCCGAGGGCGCCGATCTGCTCCTGGATGTAGCCGATGGTGGGATTCGGGTAGAGTCCCGCCTGGAAGGCGCGGCTGTTGGCGGCGTCGACTTGCGCCGCCGCCTGCCTCAAGGTCGGGTTGCGCTGCAACGCCAGACGCTCGAAATCGCCGGGCCCGAGGGCGGCCGCCGGCCCGGTTGCGGTCGCCGTTCCCGGGGACGCGAGGCCTGGATTCGCCGGCGCCGTTATCGGCTCCGGCAGCGGCGGCGCAGCTCTGCCGGGCGCGATTGCGTGGGCCGACGGGTCGTGCGCCGGCGCGGCCTGCGCCGTCGTCGCAGTGCTTCTATCATCGGCGCGGGCCCAAGCCGGGGGACCGAGGAGCGATGCCAGGCAGGCGATCGTCGTCCCGGTCCCGAGGGCGTGGGCGAGCGCAGGGCGGGCCGTCTGCGGCACGCCCTTCGCGTTCGTCCTGAACATCGTACGCTCCTCGGTCCGACGCGCTGAGCCCGCCGCGTTCGGATAGACATCGGGACTATCGGCCGTGCGGGCGGCACGGCTTCGCCTCTTTGTCCGCAATCCTGAGATTGCCGCGACACCATCCCCTCGCACGGAAGCCTATCCCGTCGGGGGATGCCCGATGGGATCTCGGGGCCCAGTTCCGCCGCGCCGGTCGTCAGGAGGAGGGGAGAGGGCCGGCGTTTCTCGGACGCCGAGCATGGCATGGATCCCACGATCTCTGCGCTGTGCGAGGTCCGACGAAGGGGGCGTCAGGCGCCATCCGGGAGCGAGCCCCTGCCGTGTGATGCGGCTCGTGTTAGGATTTGACTTCGGCCGCGGTTCGCGTTTGAATGTGGCCATGTAAGGGGCGGCGAGTTGCATCGGGGGTGCGGAAAGTGCTGGAGACGACGGAGGATCTCGGCGAGGTCGTGAGGCGTTACCGGAGCGATCCGGAATCGGTCTACAACACCTGGTTCGTCCGCAGCCCGGAACGCCTCAAGGCATTCCGATCGATCCGCCGGGGAGTGATGGACGTCGTCAAGGCGATCCGCGAGGGGAGCTTCGGGGCCGACTTCAAGGGCTCGCCGCTGGAGACGGTCCTCCAGAGCATCACCGAGCAGAAGCAGGTCTTCGAAGGCGCGGCCCATCCGTTCTACTGGAAGCCCAAGCTGCGCATCCCCGACATCTACGAGGACGAGGAGAACAAGCGGGCCTTCGGCCAGCTCCTGGAGCGGGCGCTCGGCTCGCCCGGCGAGGAGCGCCTCGTGCGCGAGATCCTCGATCTCGACCGCCGCCGCATCAAGGGGCTCGGGCCCGCCGTGGCCAACATCCTCTACTTCCTCCACCCGACCCTCTTCCCGCCGTTCAACACCGCCATCGTCCGCGGCTTCAACGCGCTGTTCGCCGACGCCAAGAAGCTCGGCTCCTGGCCGGACTACCTCGAGATGCGGGAGGTCGTCAGGTCCGCCAATGCGGGGCTGCGCCCCCCGCTCTCCAACGATCTCGGCGCCTTCGCGGGCCTGCTGTTCGACATCGGCGTCGGGAAGGTCCTGATCGGATCCAACCTGGCCGAGGGGCTTGCCCGCGAGCGGGAAGGGGTCGAGAAGATCGTCCGCAGGCGCCATCGCGAGGTCGAAGAGGACCGGGCCGAGGAGAACGAGCACCTGAAGATCCAGCACATGCTCACGACCGTCGGCCGCTCGCTCGGCTATGCGGTCCACGTGGCGACGAACGACCGGGGGCGTACCTACGAGGGGGAATGCCTGGCGTCCCTGACGGTGGAACGCCTCCCCGACCTCGGACTGGCCGACGAGACGGCCCAGACGATCGCCCTGATCGACGTCCTCTGGCTCCGGGCCGACACCGGCGGGGTCGTCTGCGCGTTCGAGGTCGAGAAGAGCACGTCGATCTACTCCGGCATCCTCCGGCTCGTGGACCTCGCCAAGTCGGTGGGCGACCCCTCGCTGCACTTCTACCTGGTCGCCCCGAACGCGCGGGAGAAGGAGATCCAGGCCCAGTTGCGCCGCCCGGCCTTCGGAGACCTCGGAGCCCTGGAACTCCGCTACATCCTCTTCCGGGAGCTCTGCGAGCACTGCGCCGGCCTGTGCAAATTCGGGGACGACCACACGGTCCTGCGGAAGATCGCCAAAGGCGGGCCGGACGGCGCGTCGACGCCTGCGGCTCGGCCGGCTCCTTGAATCGTCAGCCGCCTTGTTCCGCCTGGATGATCGGACGCGAGTACATCGGAGACCGCTCGCCGCCGCACCGGGACCCGCTCCCTAGGCAATCCGGCTGGCCTCGTGACGCGAACCGGCATACAATCCGAGATGGTCGGGGAAGACCGGCCGCATGTCGGCCCACCACCAGGGAAGGCGGACCCGCCCGGGGGCTCACGGGCGGGCATTTCCCGCCGAGAACGCACGCCCGTGCCTTCGTCTCGGCGATTCGAATCCCCCATGAAACCGGGATTCGGCGAACAAAGTTGCGTTCGCGGCCGAAATAACGATCGATGGAGTCCGTCGAGGCCCGGATTGCCCTCGGTAGCCGGACGGTCAGCAATCGACGACTCGGGGTTCGAGCCCATGAACGCCGCCCGCCGCCAGTCCGGAGCCCTCTGGGTCGCCTTGATGGCGATCTGTGGTGCGTCGTGGGCGGCACCCGCGGAAGCCCGGCCGATGGCCGCCTGTTGCGACGCCTACCCCCCGGGATGCGGCGGTTGCTGCTCGTCCGGGCCAGGCATCCCCGCCGGCGAATCTTCCCCGTCCGGTTGCCGCCTTCCGATGACGGCCTGTCAATGCAGCCCCGCCGAGCCTGCCGCCCCGGGCACGGCGACCGACCGCCTCACGACCGCCGGGCGTGCCGCCTCGGTGCCCCTCTGGATCGCAGACTCTTCCGGCCCGACGATCGCCCCCGCATCCTCGCCCCGCGACCGCCTGCGGGCGACGCGGCGCCCCATGCACGCCGCGCCGTCGCGCACCTTCCCCCTCCTGAATTGAGCCCTTCCCCCGGGCCGCCGCCCCGCTCGGCGCCTGCGGCCATCGGCCGCGCCGGATAGCCGCGACGACGCACCGGCCATCGCAATCGATGTCTCGGGACCGACCCCGCGTCCCCGCCGCGCCACTCGCTCGCGTCGCGCCCTCGAGGCTCGACGTCGCGTGAAGGATGGCGCGCGGACGGTCGTCGGCCCCGATCGGCGATCCATCCACGGGCAGGGGAAGAACGATGATCTGCATCGATCCAGTTTGCGCATTCGGTCGCGATGAACTCGGGCGACTGGGCCTCGTCGCGCATGACGGCCGCACGGGCGACCGGGGTCTCGGCCGGATGGCCCTGCTCCGGGACCGTGATCGCGAGGGCGTCAGCGATCCGCCCCGTGCCGGGACGCGTCGGAGCGGGTCGAATCTCGCGCTCTTCGGACGACGGAGGTTCATGTGACGCTCCGTTCGAAGCTCGTCCTGCCGATCAACATGATCCTGGTGCTCGTCCTCGGGGCGGCCCTCGCCTGGGAATGGCGGAGGTCCGAGGCGACGGAATTGGCCGTCCTCCGCGCCCGCCTCGACGAGGAGGCCCGCTTCATCCGGGCGGCCCACGGCTCGCTGGGCGGTTCGACCCGGTTCGCCGACTATCTGGGGGCCTTCTGCCACGCCACCGACGCGGCCGCGTCGCCCGAGCACCAGGTGGCCTTGGTCGACGGCGGAGTCCTGATCGCCGGGGCCGCGGTGCACGCGCGGCAGCCGATGGACCCGCTCGAGCTGGCGGGATTGGGAGAGGGGGCCTGGCTCCGTAGGCGGGGCCAGGAATCGTATCTGGTACGGGTGTCCGAACAGGAAGGCCGCAAGGTCGTGGTGGCCGAATCGACGCGTGCGCTCCGCGGCCGGGTGAGGGCACGCATCCTGGTGATGGCCGGCTGGTACCTCGGCCTGGGCGTCGTGCTGCTGTCGGCGGTCAATGCCGTGATGCGCCGGGCGGTGCTCGGCCCGATCCGGCGACTGTCGCGGGCGGTGCGCCTGCTCGAACAGGGGCAGCTCGGCGTCCAGGTGGACGCGGCAGGCGGTGACGAGCTGGGGGCGCTGGGCCGCCGGTTCAACGCCATGTCGAGCGTGATCGCCGAGCAGGCGGAGTCGGGCCGCCGGGAGCTGGAGACGGCGCGGCGGGTCCAGGCCCACCTCCTGCCCCCGCCGGAATCCCGGATCGGCCGCCTGGAATTCGCCGGTCGGTGCATCCAGGCCGGCCCGGTCGGGGGGGACCTCTACGACGTCCAGCCGCTGCCGGGCGACCGCGTGGGCATCCTGGTGGCCGACCTGTCGGGGCACAACGTGGCGGCGGCCCTGCACACCGCCATGGTACGGGCGATCGTCTGGCGCGAGGCCGAGCAGGCGGAGTCGCCGGGCGAGGTGCTGGAGCGGCTCAACGAGCGGCTGTGCCGGGACCTCCCGGAGGAGCATTTCGCCACGGCCTTCTTCGGATGGTTCGACGCCCGTTCCGGCCGATTGCATTATGCCAACGCCGGCCATCCCCCGGCGTACCTCCTGCCGCCCGGCGGCCTCCCCCGGGAATTGGGCCCCACGGGCCCGCTCCTGGGCGTGATGCCGGGCCTCCCGCACGGCAGCGAGGCGGTGGAGATGGAGGCCGGCGGGGCGCTGCTGGCCTACACCGACGGCCTGCCCGAGACGATGGGCCGGGACGGCGAGCTGTGGGGCACCGACGAAATGCTGGCGGTCTTCCGGTCGGGCGGGGCGGATGATCCCGCACGGGTCGTCGCCCGTCTGCGGGATCGCGCCGCCGCGTACCGTGGGCCGGGAACCCCGCAAGACGACGTCACGGTGATCATCGCGAGGCACCTCCCGCCCCAGGAGTAGAGGTTGATATTTCCAAAAAATCATATGAATTTTATCTGTGTTGCGTTGTAATGCCGA
>JAJYDH010000399.1 GCA_021777685.1 Planctomycetota bacterium
GAGGGAACGGCCGTCCTCGGACCACGCGTAATCGTCGATCGAGAGTGGCTTTTCGACGCCCTCCGGCCGGAGCTTCGACGCGGCAACCAGGACGTCACGCCGGCCGGTCGCGGAGTCGTACCGGACGATGTCCCGCCCCTGTCCGCCCTCGGCCGGTTCGAGCGTCGTGTATCCCGACCCGTCCTTGAGCCAGCGGGACGGGCCAAATCCTTCGGTCCGGAAATCGTCGCGGGTGATGATCCGTTCGAGGGTCAGCCGCGAAGGGTCGGGCTCTTCGGCTCTCGCGAGCACAATCGGCCCGAGCGCCATCAGGCAGTAAAGGGCCAGGGTCGTCCGTCTCATCGCACCTCCGAGGGCCCGGGAAACCGATCGCGTCAATTTCAACCCAATCCCGACGCCCGGGCAAGCCTGTCGACGATCGCGGCCAGATTCCGGTCAACTTGACCGGGCTTGCTCTTGTTGCCCATTTTTACTGTCTGTTAGAGTTGTCACTGGCCCAAAAATTGAATGTAGCCTGCCCAGACGGGTTTTCCCCCACCAATTGACCAGCTTCGGGAGATGGAAGAACCATGCGTGGACGATCGGCTCGATTCCTGATGGCCTCGGCGGCGGTGCTGAGCTTCGCCCAGGCCGCCTCGGCCTGCCACACCTGCCACAAGACTCCCTGCGTGCTGGCCCCGGTCGCCTGCCCGGCCCCGGCCTACCAGTGTGTGACGGAGATGGTCCCGTACACCGTCTACCGCCAGCGGACGCGGACCGAGTTCCGTCCCGTCACCGAGACGATTATGGTCAGGGTCGCCGACACGCAGTACATCGATCGCCAGCGGACCATCTGCAAGCCGGTCTGGGACACGACCTACGAGCAGCGAGTGATCAACGTCTGCCGTCCCGTCACCGAGACCAGCGTGGTCAACCAGGAGGTCGCCGTCTGCCGGCCGGTGACGACGACCCGCCAGGTTACCGAGATCTGCATGCAGCCGTTCACGACGTTCGCCACCGTGCCGGTCGCCCAGAAGTGCGGCCATTGCGGCAAGGCCAAGCCCGCCTGCGGCTGCCAGGTCGTCGCCCAGACCTGCTACACGCCCGTGCCGGTGGTCCGCGACGTCGTCGAGACGCAGATGGTCCGCGAGATCCAGTCGCACCCGATCAAGATCTTCACGACCCACATCGAGCGCGAGACGAAGGTCGTGAACGTGCCCATCCGCCACTGCCGGATGGTCAGCGAGGTCGTCACCGAGCGCATCCCCTACACGACCTTCCACTGCGAGCCGAAGACCGTGACCCGGCAGGTCCCCTACCCCGTCTGCGAGACGGTCGCCGAGACCTGCTATCGCCCGGTCCAGCGGATGGTCGCCGTCGTCCCGGCCGCGCCGCCCGTCACCCCGGCACCCCAGGCCGCCCCGGCCCCCACGGAACAGGCCGCGCCCTCGAAGCAGGGCTGATCGCCGAACGGATCGAGCTGCCATCGACGCGGAACAGGCTCCCGCTCGATCGTGACGAGCCCGCTCGACGGGGACTTTCCCCGAAGGCGGGACTCAAGTTCACAAGCCGTTTCGCCGATGAAAAAGGATGACTCGCGGTCCGTCCCGGGCCGCGACCGCACCGGGGGACCGCATCCGAAACGAACTCGATCGAGGCGCACCATGATTTGGGCGCTCGCTGTGGTCTTCACGGCCGCCGCGACCATCACCGGGTCCGGGGGCGGTCGCGAGGCGCCACTCGTCATCCGGGGCGGGAATCCCGCCCGTGGCATCCTGGTCAACCTGTCGACCGGCCTCCGGCCGTTCGACCCTCCCGACCCGGCGCTGCCCAGCTTGGTCTTCGTCCACGGCTTCAACCCCCTGCCCCATGTCGTCCATTTCGGGATGGCCGAGCGGGTCGCCGAGTCGCTGGCCCGCCGGGGCGGACTGGCCTGCAATGTCCTGGCGTGGGACTGGAACGCGGCCACGTTCGAGAGCTTGCATCCGGGCGTGAATTCCGAGGTCGCCGTCCATCAGGGGCACGCCCTGGCCCATGCCCTCTGGAGAGCCGGCGTCGACCCGGCCCGGACCCACCTGATCGGCCACAGCGCGGGGGGGATGGTCGCGACCTCGGCCGCCTGGGTCTTCGCCCGGCGGTTCGGCCGGCCGGCCGCGCAGCTCACGCTCCTCGACCCGGCGGCGTTCTATCACACGATCGTCTTCGATCGGCTCCAGGCCGGCCTGCTCTGCCCGGTGGTCGAGAACTACTGGCTGCCCGGCCCGAGTGCCTACGGCCGGGAGTCGGCGACGCCCGGCGTCAGGAATTACCGGATCGTCGGCCCGGCCTCCTATGCCGGCGTGGTCCGCCCGCTCCGGTCCGACCACATTTTCATCGTCCGCTGGTACCTGGGGACCATCGAGGACCCGAGGCGGTCTGCCGGCTTCAACACGAGCGCCCTGCTGGCCATGCCGGGGCGATGAACCGGCCGAAACGGGTCGAGAGTCCGCCCGGGGACCAATCGCGGCGAGAGCGGCTCCCGACCCCATTTTCCTGCCCGATTTCCCACTCTAAACTTCGGCCTGCCAGCATGTTGCGGTCTCATTTCTCCGGGAAATCGCCGAAGGCGACGGGTGTCGACGGGCCGGAGACGCCCTCGACAAGACGAACCCAACGATTTCCAGCTCGACGCGCAAGACAAACCCAACCTCCTCGCTGCCCGGCTTCCGGAATCCGAACCCAACGAGGCGAAGTCCCGGAAGACGAACCCAACGCCGTCGATTTCCGGGACTCGGCATTCAAACCCACCCGAGCGTCCCCCGAATTCAAAGCCCGCGAGATCGGACCCCGGAATTCAAACCCATCGTCGCTCGATCCGCCACCCGGAACATGCGCCGGGACTCGCTCGGACCTCGCGAGATACTATCGCGGTACGAGCGATCGACTAACACACTTTCTCCGAGAAGCCGGCCCGATTTCCCGACCGAAACTTCACTTTGCACGGCAAAACTCGCCGAATCGACCCGCGAAAACTCCGAAATGTGCCGCCATCGGCCCGATTTCGGGCCGGTAAGGGCCGAAATCGCCCCGATTCGGCCCGAAAATTCGCGTCGAACGGGCACTTTGCGGGACAAACTCAAGGCGGCGGCGTCCGCGAGGTGCCGATGACCGGGCGAAGTCCCGACCGACCTCGAAGCCTGGCCGGACAGGTCGGGAGCCGAATGAGGGCGCGCCTCCGTGGGCTCGATATTCACCGCTCGCGTTCAGAAAAGGGGACGTTCAGAAAAGGGGACGGAGATAAATGGCGATAAGCGAAGAATTAACCCTGTGCCAGTAAGGCTTTGCGAAGTTCTGATTGGGGCTTCTTCATGAGCGGGAATTACTTGGCCAAAAAAAAGGGACGGAGATAATGCTATGATATTTCGAGAAATATCTCCGTCCCCTTTTCTGACGTTCCTTTTCTGACGTTGGCCGAAAAAAAGGGACGGAGATAATGCTATGATATTTCGAGAAATATCTCCGTCCCCTTTTCTGACGCCAATTCAAATTGGCCTTGACGAGCCGGGGGCGGCCGCGGTAATCGCCGCCGATGGAATTCCCGGCCCGAGCAGGGCCAGTGCGGCTTCTCCAGTCAAGGAGGATTCTAAAGCAGAAAAGGGGACGGAGATATTTCTCGAAACGCGTGCAAAATATCTCCGTCCCCTTTACGCTTCCCCAGTCGTCGCCGCCGTAGGGGCGTTCTCGCGTGACGGATTCGCGGAGCCTGGGGAGGTCGCCGGCCGTGCAAAATATCTCCGTCCCCTTTACGCTTCCCCCTTTACGCTTCCGTCCCCTTTTCTGTGAATAACGATTGTCGGATGCAACTTTATAGCCCTCGGGCCTTCGGCTGGCAATGTCGAGCGTGATTTGACGTTAGCCGGGATTGGTAGCCTAACGGGAAAGCAGACTGGTTAGATACCAGAGCCACCAAACAGCCACTACAAAGTTTATGATATTAAAGACCCTTAATGCTCTGGTGTATCCGTAGGCGTCGAAGAAAAAAATTCCGAAATAGAGACAAGCGGTCAATGCGACCATGCCTGCAAGGGCCAAGTCGCCTTGCTTGCTGATCTTGTATGAAATCACAAGTTGGGACGAGGCGACACCGCAAGGCAGAGCCCATTTCGAGTTTCGATAGTCCTCGTAACGGTTGCGAATATCTTTCAGGCTCGACATTCCTTGCCCTCCGATGAACCTCTGTCACCCGAGAGCTATTCGCCCGTTGTCGCCGAGTATTAAGGATGCTCGACCGGCGGCTTGACCCTTGGCCTTCGGTCCTCAGCTTGAACTACCGCCGGGATAATGGCCCGGCGGCTTCTGTGCTTCAATCGCCCGGTTGATGAAGATGGCTTTGACGACAGCGTGGGCATCGGAAGTGAACCGTCTCGCCAAGCATTCCAGGACGGGACAGGGAGATGATAGGGGCATTGCAAGCAGGGCAAGGGTTGGGCTCGCCTTGAAAGTAACGTTCCACGATGAGCGGTTCAGAAAAGGGGACGGAGATATTTCTCGAAACGTCCCTTTTTTTGGTCAGTCGTCGCCGCCGTAGGGGCGTTCTCGCGTGACGGATTCGCGGAGCCTGGGGAGGTCGCCGGCCGTGCAAAATATCTCCGTCCCCTTTACGCTTCTCGTCGTAGTCGCCAGGCCGATGTTCCCGACGGTCAATTCGTCGTCGTAGATGCCGTCGGGACCCACGCCCGCCTCCGGCCCGACATAATCGGCGGTCGATTGATCGACCCAGGCCGGCACGATGGAGAGCAGCCTCCTCGCCTCGAGCCGGTTCAAGCCCCCGATCAACGACCGCCGGTCCCGCCTGCCATCACGCCTGGCCATGATCGCCTTTCCTCACTCTCGTCGTGACACCTCCTTGACTGGATCGGCGACCGGTTCCACCGGAAGCTCGCGGTGAGGATCTTACGGCGATCCTCATCATCGCTTGCCATGCTGTTCATTGTTGGCGAGGATGATCGAAAGGGCGTAGACTAGCCGGGAGCTTCTCCGTACTCAAGCGGCGTTGATTTTTTGCATCGTTTAGTAAATGTAAAGGCGATCACAAATAAAATTCGCGTGTGTGTCGTCCGAAGAAATCCCGGACGGCCATGACGGACTGCCCTTGACGAGATCGGGGATGGTGCCATAATCCCCGCCTGCCAAGGGCGCCGGCCCGAACACCCGGGGCCGGATCTCGTCAAGGAGGATATCGATGCTTTTGCGCCCCCTGTTCCGTCCGTCCCGGCTCTGCCTCGCCCTCTCCACGCTGATGGTCACACTCCTGCTGAACCCGTTGCCTTGTCCGGGGGCGGCCAGCTATTCCTTCACCGACCTCGGGCTGGCCGGTAACTTGGGGAACGGCCCCCCCCCTCCTATCACCATCGACCCGGCCGGCCATGTGGACTCTATCTATCCGACCGCTTTCTTCGGCGGCTTCTCCCAGACGTCAGGTAACTATGTCATTCAGGACTGGCCCTCCAACCTCCCGGGAGGTCTCCAACTGCCACACGCCTACTTCGGCGTCACCGGACAGCCCTTCACCTCGCTGGCCCCGGTCTTCGATCCCGCCTCTGACCCGGGGGTCTTCGCCTCGGGCGTCAACTCGTCCGGGACCGTCGTCGGCATCGAGGATAGGGAGATAGACGGCGACCACACCGGCGGCGCGCTATTCATCTACACCAAGGCGGGTGGGATGCAACCCCTCGTCACACCCTTCCCCGTCGTGAGGGGTTATTCCTTCGGCTTATATACGGCCGCGATCGACGACGCCGGCCAGATCGTCGGCACGGTGTTCGGGCCGGGCAACCAGCAGCTGGCGTTCCTCACCCAGGGCCAGCAGTCGTGGGACCTGAACACGCTGATCGCCCCCGGCTCGGGCTTCCTCCTGACCAGCGCCACGGGCATCAACGACGTCGGCCAGATCGTCGGCACGTCGTATGATATCAAGGACAACACGCGACATTATTATCTGCTGACGCCGCTGGCCACCCCGGCGCCCGAGCCGGCGACGGCGCTGCTGCTCGGCTCGGGCCTGG
>JAJYDH010000400.1 GCA_021777685.1 Planctomycetota bacterium
ATCTCACGCCATCGGCGTCGTCAACCTCGACTCCGTCCCCTCGCAGGCGGCCCTAGACGAGGTCAAGGCCCACGAGAACATCCTCAGCGTCAGCCTGATCTCCCTGCCCGAGGCCGGCGCCGTCCCGCCCTGGCTGGCGGGTTAATCTCAGATCTGAAATCTCAGATCCGAGATTTCAGATCTGACATTTGAAATCAGGGGCGGATGGCCGATCGGAGCCTCCCGATCGATCATCTCTGGTGAATTTTACATCTGAAATCTCAGATCCGAGATTTCAGACCTGACGTTTGAAATCAGGGGCGGATGGCCGATCGGAGCCTCCCGATCGGCCATCATTCATCGTCGCCTGACCTCGCCGCCCCGGGCCAGGGCCTGGCGGACTTCCACGTCGTCGGGATGCTCCGCCAGGACGCGGCGGAGCGACTTTTCGGCGAGGGGGAAGTCCCGGCCGGCGCGGAGCAGGGCGAACTCGCGCCGACCCTCCTCGACCGGCAGGCCCAGCTCGACGGCCCTCTGCAACCCCTCCTCGGCCTCGGTGATCCGCCCTCGGCGGCGGTCCGCCTCGACCATGAGGAGCCGAGGTGGCGTCCACCGGGGATTCTCGGAGATCAGCCATTCGAGCCTGGCCTCGGCGTCGTCGAGCCGGTTGTCGGCGATGGCCCGACCGGCCAGGCGGAGCCGGATCTCGCGGCCGACCCTCGGCGCGGCCCGTCGGCCCGCCTCCCCGAGCGCGGCCAGGCCGAGAGCCGCCAGGATCAGGCGTCGGCCCATCGGCCTTCCGCCCGCGCTTCGATCCGCCCCTTGCGTCGTCATCCGGGACGCCCTCCCCGATCGTCGATCCTTCGAACGTCGGGGGGGATGATAATCGCGAGCGATCGGGCCGTCAGCGCCGGTTCGGAACAGCACGGCGAGGGGAGCCGGGGCCGCCCTCGGGAGATCCGAGGGCGACCCGGGCATTGTGTTGTCCCCGACCTCGATGGCGGCTCAGTACGAGTCGGCGGTGAGGACCTCGCCGATGGCCCGGGAGCCGAGCGCCCACCAGGTCTGGATCGCGATGGTGCTCTTGATGAACCGGACGCTGCCGTCGGACATCATCACGTTGACCCCGCCCGAGTGGGCGCTCTGGGCGTTGGAGTAGTCCATGCTCCCGCCGTCACAGCCGCTGCTGCAGTCCAGGCGGCAGGCGCCCCAGGGGTAGAGGGAAAGGTTGGGCGGGGCGATGGTGTTGAAGAGGGTGCCGCCCATCCCGCCGACGGACCAGTCGTGGCCGTGGTTGAGCGAGATGTTGCCGGTGTTGGTCCGGAAGGCGACGGTGCAGGTGTTCAGGTCGCTGATGACCTGCGAGACGCTTTTGGCGGACATCCCCGCGTAGATGTAGCCCATGCCGGTCAGGTTCCCGGCGCCCATGATCATCTGGCCATTCATCGGGGCCTGGACTGGCCCGCCGGTGAGCCCTTCGGAGAAGGCGATGGTGTTGGAACTGCCGTCGGTGCAGTCTCGGAGGCCATAGGCGATCCGGAATGCGAACATTCCGGATGTGGGGCTCACGCTGATCGGGCAGCAGCCGCCGCCTCCGAACCCGTTGCCTCCCCGAGGAGGGGTGTCGGACCCCGCGTTGCTGGTCGGGCCGACGCTCGCGTAGTAGGAATTCTTCATGGTATCGGGGGGGGTACCGGCGGCGCCGTAGCCGCCGCGACCGGCGTTGGTGTCGGACGGGCAGAGGAATGAGTTGATCTTGGTGAGGTAAACCGTGCTATTGAAGTTGTTGTCGCTGCCCCGGGTCGAGTACTGGAAATTGATCGCGTTGAAGAGTTGGCCTTGTTCGAGGAAGGGGAGCATGGCGGCCTGCGCCGACCAGTTGTTCCAGGTCGCGTACCCGTTCGGGCCGACGACCGACGACGACCCCATCGGGAAGCAGTCATTGGTCGAGTGGTAGTTGTGAAGGCCGAGGCCGATCTGCTTGAGGTTGTTGACGCACTGGGAGCGTCGGGCGGCCTCTCGGGCGGCCTGCACGGCGGGCAGGAGCAGGGCGATGAGGACGGCGATGATCGCGATCACCACCAGCAGCTCGATCAGGGTGAACCCTCGGGACGACGGTCGGCCGGACTGGGATGGCCTCATGATGGCGGCACTCCTCTTTTCAATCAGGTAATCGGCATACGCCCCCGGACGCAGTCCACCCCCCTCGAAATCATTGTCTCGATCGGACCGCGTTCCGCCACGTCTTCCCGTCCTTCCGGGCTAACGTGACGCCTCCCTCCCGGGCGCGTGCGACCCGCAGAGGAGGACGGGCGGAGGGTGGCGATCGGAAGATCGCGACGAACAAATGTATGACCGAAGGAAGGGGTGGGATTGAGTGAAGTATAGTCGACCAGATGGAAGAGGAATAGTAGTAATCGGCGGAGAATTCTGGTCGGGTCCGGGTCGTTATCGCATGGCTCTCTGCCAGTTGTACGATTCCCATCACAGCGGATCACGGCCGGATGACACACGTTTAGGATAGGGCTTGCCCTGCCGTCCTCGGCCTGGTCCAGCTTTTGGGGGGCAGGCCAAAGCACTCCTTGACGCCCGGCGCGATCCCGTCACAATGGAGTCTGAGTTGACCTCTCGCGCCGGTCGCCGACGAGCAAGGGAAGGCCCGGATACCCATGAAGCTGATCATCGCGATCATCCAGCCCACCAAGCTCGAAGCGGTCAAGGAGGCGCTCTCGCAGGTCGAGGTGTTCCGCCTGACGGTCACGGACGTCCAGGGGTTCGGCCGGCAGAAGGGGCACACCGAGGTCTACCGGGGGCACGAGATCACGGTGAACCTGCTAAGGAAGATCGAGCTCCAGATCGCGGTGAACGAGGACTTCGTCGAGCCGACGGTCAACGCCATCATCCAGGCGGGGCGGAGCGGGCCGGACGGCAAGATCGGCGACGGCAAGATCTTCATCCTGCCGATGGACGACTGCATCCGGATCAGGACGGGCGAACGCGGACCGGAGGCGATCTGACACAGATGATCCGAGCGGTGATCTTCGACTTCAATGGCGTGCTCGTCGACGACGAGTCGGTCCACTGTGCCCTCTTCCGCGAGGTGCTCGCCGGCGAGGGCGTCGCGATGGACGAGCGGCTCTACCACGAGAAATACCTGGGCTTCGACGACCGCGAGTGCTTCGAGACCGCCCTCCTCGACGCCGGCAAGGTGTCGGACCGGGCCAAGGTCGACGCGATGATCGCCCGAAAGGCGGTCCGATACTTCGAGGTCGCCGAGGGGGGGCTGAGGTTCTTCCCGAGGGCGGCCGAGTCGATCGTCTCGCTGGCCGAGCGCTGGCCGATCGCGATCAACTCGGGGGCGCTCCGGCCCGAGATCGAGTTCTCTCTCAACAAGATGGGGGTCCGCGACAAGGTGGCCGCGATCGTCTCGGCCGAGGACACGAGCCGGGGCAAGCCCGACCCGATGGGCTACCTCCTGGCCCTCGAAGCCCTCCGCGAACAGCCCGGCCTGGTCGACCTGGAGGCGGGGACCTGCCTGGTCTTCGAGGATAGCCTGGCCGGGATCATCTCGGCCAAGGGGGCGGGGATGAAGGCGGTGGGCGTCGCCCAGACCTATTCCGAGGCCGAGCTGGCCGGGGCCGGGGCCGACGCGATCCTCGGCGACCTGAACCCGCTGGATGCGTCATGGGTGGATCGGATGTTCGGGGCCGTCGAGCAGAGGAACCTCCATTGAGCGACCCGGAGAGCGTCCCGACCCCCGAAGGTCCCGCCGGCCTCCTGCTGAGCCGCGACCTGATCTTCACCTCGAAGGTCACGGGCACGGCCTCGGCGCTCGGGCATCGGGTGATCGTCGCCGGAAACGTCGCCCTGGCCTCGGCGATGCTGGCGAAATGGCCGCCGAAGGTCGTCTTCGTCGACCTCGCGGCCGGCGACCTCGTCTCGACCGAATCGATCGTCAAGTACCTGGAGATCGCCCCGCCGGGCACGCCGTTCGTCGCCTTCGGGTCGCACGTCGACGTCTCGGCGCTGGCCGCCGCCGCCGCCGCGGGCTGCGACCCGGTCATGCCCCGGAGCAAGTTCACCGCCGAGCTTCCCGCCCTGGTCCGCCGCTACTTCGGCGAGGGGTGAGAGGAGGTCGCACCTTGAAGGCCCTTCCCGATCGTTGCGAACTCTGCGGCCGGGACAAGCCCCTCACCTTCCACCACCTCATCCCCCGGAAGAACCACCGGAAGACCCGGTTCCGCAGGCGATTCGCCAGGGACGAGATGCGGAGCCGGGGCCTCTACATCTGCCGACCCTGCCACTCGGGCATCCACGACCTGATCGACGAGAAGGAGCTCGGCGAGCGGTACAACACCCGCGAGGACCTGCTCGCCCACGAGGGGATTGCCCGCCATGTCGCCTGGGTCGCCCGGCAAAAATAGACAGGGATGGGGCTTTTATGTTGAAAAAAAGCGATTTCTTGGATCAACCGGCTTCATCTTGATAATCTTTTCGGGTCGATCGAGATGCGGGAGCCGGCCGGTGGCGCCTACGGAGGCCCGGCCCGACCCTCGGGAGAGTGCCGTTCATGAGCGAGGCTTCGATGGACGCGGGCAAGCCGAAGCACCTTCCCTCGCTGGACGGAATCCGCGGCTTGGCCATCGTCATGGTCCTCCTGACCCACTTCGGCAATTCGCTGGCGGACGAACCGGCGGTCGAGGAGTCGATCAAGCAGATTCTCCACCGGGGATGGTACGGGGTCGACCTGTTCTTCGTCCTCTCGGGGTTCCTGATCACGGGCATCCTGATCGATAGCCTGAACAGCCGGTCGTACTTCTCCACCTTCTACATCCGCCGCATCTTACGGATCTTCCCCCTCTATTACTTCTTCCTGTTCTTCCTCTACGCGATCCGGCGACCCCTGGTCGGCTGGATCTGGGGCTACGACCCGATGCCGGGCGTGGACCTCCGCTGGCACCTGGCGTACCTCTCCAACTGGCGGGCCGACCGCGGGTTGAACCCCGACGAAGCGACCCACATGTGGAGCCTGGCGATCGAGGAGCAGTTCTATCTGGTCTGGCCGATGATCGTCTATCTGGTCCCTCGGCGGCTCCTGGGCTACGTCTGCCTGGCCGGGATCGCCTGCGCCCTGGGGCTCCGCGAGGTGCTGGTCCTCCGGCACTCGTGGTGGGAGATGCTCCATCGGTTCACGCCGGTCCGGATGGATACCCTGCTGATGGGCGCCCTGATGGCGATCGCCTACCGGGACGAGACCTGGCGGGCGCGGTGCTCCCGGTTCCTCCTGCCGGTCGGCTTCTTCTTCGGGGCCTGGTTCTTCGCCGGCCAGGTTGGCCTGACCGCGAGATTCCACAACCGAGTCATCAGCTCGATCGCCGAGACCCTGGACTGGTCCACGGCGCCGGCGGCCTTCGCCTGCCTGGTGTTCTGGGCGGCGACGGGCGGGAGAGAGTCGCGGTTCCTCACGTCCCGGCTGATGACCACCTTCGGGCGGTACAGCTACGGGATCTACGTCTGGCACGTCTTCGCCTGGCGGTTGTTCCCGTCGACGATGATCGAGGGCCGGCCGCTCCCGGTGAAGCTCCTGTACATCCTCCTGCTGGTCGTCGTCTCGTGCGTCTTCGCCTGGTTCTCCTGGAACCTCCTGGAGCAGCCGTTCCTGAAGCTCAAGTCGCGGTTCCCCTACTCGCCGGCCCGGCGGAAGCGCGACGCCGTCGAGCCCGTCGCCGCGATCGGCGAGGCGGTCTGACGGCGGGAATTGGCTGGTCGGATCAGCGCCGGGCCTGGGCCTTGATCTGGTCGCGGAGCCGGGCGGCCAGCTCGTAGTCCTCGTCGGCGACGGCCTCGTCGAGCTGCTCGCGGAGGGTCTTCTCGACCGAGAAGTTCTTGCGGATCTCGCGTTCGAGGACGCGGAGCTGCTCGATGAGCGCCTCGTTGGGGGTGTCGTCGGACTCGGTCGCGACGTTCTGCTGATGCTCGATCAGCCGTTCCATCCCCTCGCGGACCTCGTCGATCGCCTCCTC